>CAZWBV010000053.1:0-11993 GCA_964632225.1 uncultured Gammaproteobacteria bacterium
TGCAGCGGTAACTGATCTATTTTAATAATCTGGCAAGTGACATTATCAGTGCTGCCGTTTTTGAGCGCTTTGGCGACAAGCTGCTTGGCGGCGCGTTCATGATTGGATGCATGTTCAGCGAGTATCGATTTTATTTCGCTGTTATTTATGAATTCGTGTACGCCATCCGTACTCAACAAAAACACATCATTGGCTTCAACAGGAATACTGCGATAATCGATTTCCAGACTGATATCTGCGCCCATTGCACGACTGAGAAAGGATTTATTACCAGAAGACCAGGTTTGGTGATCACGCGTCAAACATTCAAGATCACTATTCTGCAGGCGATAAATACGTGTGTCACCCACATGAAACAAATGCGCTGTGGCTGACTTAATAACGACTGCGCTAAGGGTAGTGATCATACCGTGTTCATTTCCGAAGGTATGTTGCCCTTTACCGTGCAGCCACCGGTTTAATGCACCCAATACGCGCTGACCGGATGTTTTTACCGTCCAGGAATCGGGCGTACTAAAATAGTCCGACAAAAAACCTTTTACACACGCCTGGCTGGCTTCACGCCCCCCTTCGCTACTACTGACGCCATCGGCGATCACCGCCGCAATGCCTTTATTCGTTAATAATGGTTCATCAGGCGCAAGAATCCCGCAAGCATCATCGTTCTTTGCTTTGTTGCCGGTTTCGCTGCATTGACCTGCACTGATGGTTAGCTTAGACATGTGTGCATTCTCACAAAAACTTGACGATGCTGCAACGCAGTCGATCCAACTGGTTTGTTTAGGTTCAACGTTGTCGTTAATTCAACTGCCCACGGGCGCATCGCTGTATGTCCTGAGGCGTTGAGAAGGTAATGTTAGTGCATAACATGATTCATTTTGGTGCACGCCCACCCGGCGAGATGGAGACTTTACTCATTAAAAACAAGAGTTTATACACATTGGCGTGATTATTGCTGTAACACAGCTTTTTTAGTTGAAATCTGCGGAGCGCACTCAATGAGTATTTCTGGGACAAGAGCGAACTTTCTCTCATTCACCGGCAAAGCCAAGATCTTACACACAACCTGGATAGCCTTTTTTGTGACTTTCCTGGTCTGGTTTAACCATGCGCCCCTATTAGCGGTTATTCAGGAGACGATGGGGTTGTCAGATCAACAGATCAAAACGCTGTTGATTCTCAACGTCGCACTGACGATTCCTGCCCGCATTTTGACCGGTATGTTGGTGGACGTTTATGGTCCACGCAAAACCTACACTGCCATGTTATTGCTAACGGCGGGGCTGGGTTTTTACTTTTCCATGGCAACAAGTTTTGAAGCATTGGCATTAGCGCGCTTTTTAATGGGGTTTGTGGGTGCCGGTTTTGTGATTGGCATTCGCATGATCAGTGAATGGTATCCTGCTAAGCAACTGGGTTTGGCGGAAGGTATTTATAAGGGAATGGGTAATGTTGGTTCCGCAGTGGCGGCGATTACTTTACCAACGCTTGCTTTACTTTTTGGTGGTGAGGATGGCTGGCGTTATGCAACGGGTATAACAGCTGTGATTGCGCTAGTTTACGCTGTTATTTATTATTTTTCGGTGACGGATACGCCAGTAGGTTCGACTTATTTCAAACCAAATAAATCCGGTGGTTTGGAAGTCACCAGCAAACGGGATTTCTTTTTCTATTTGCTGATGAATATTCCCATGTACGGCGCGATGGCGGTATTAACCTGGAAAGTAACCTTGTTGGGTTTATTAACTGATTTTGCTGCCAATGCCGTTTACGTGACCTTAGTGGGCCTTTATGTGTTCCAAGCTAACCAGATTTATAAAGTGAATAAGGAGGTTTTCAAAAAGCCAGTTGAAGAAATGCTGAAGTACAATTTCAAACAAGTGGCTATTTTGAGTATTGCTTATGCGGTGACATTTGGTTCCGAACTGGCCGTGGTTTCGATGTTACCTTTATTTTTTAAAGATACTTTTCTGATTCCCGCCGCGCTGGCCGGTATTTTTGGTGCGAGCTTCGCTATTATTGATGTCCTGTCCTGTCCTTCAGGCGGTTGGCTTAGTGATAAATTTGGCCGCAAAAAATCTTTGGTAATTTTGCTGGGGGGGGCGTCTATTGGCTTCTTTGCCATGTCACAAATCAATGGCGAGTGGCCGATTGCTTATGCGGTGATGGTGATAATGGCAGGATCATTTTTCCTGGGATCTGCGGCCGGTTGTGTCTTTGCGTTGGTGCCCTTGATCAGACGTCGTCTAACCGGGCAGATCGCGGGTATGGTGGGCGCCTACGGTAATATTGGTGCGGTACTGTTTTTAACGGTGTTCTCCTTTGTATCACCTTCCGTCTTTTTTATAACGATCGCCTGTAGCATCGCATTTGCTGCAACAATTTCTTTATATTTAGATGAACCTAAGGGCGCCATCGCGGAAGTTCTGCCAGATGGCACAGTACAGATGATTGATGTGCATTAATCAGTACTGATTCCAATTACGTCATTGTCGAGTCGAATATTGGGATACAAGGACGGATAAAGATCAGGGGGCGTGAATAGGCACCGAACGCAAACGTTTTTTATCGTCGTAAATTATTATCCTGGTATTAGTTCACACATTTTTTAGTAATATAGAGCAGAAATCAAAGCCACATACTGGGATGCTGTAGCTGTTCGATAATGATAAAAAAATAGCAGTGCCTGAACGTAGAATAACAAATTTTACAGCAAACTGCCTTGGGGGATATGTGTAATGAAAAATATATTGAAAATATACAGTGCTGCAATATTTTTTTTACTGGGAACTCAGTCTGCGAATGCGGGTTTTTCTGATTGGGAAGCAACGATTACGGCCTTTGATGCTGATAGTGCGACTTATCATCACAGGCAGGCATATGGCGCAACATCATCTATATGTAAAACCGGCCGTGTGAGTATTATCAATGAATTTCAGGCACTTGGTTATATTGTTTATGAGTCGCCCTGTACCGCTATTTATAATTTACCTAACGAAGAGAAGATGACTAAATGGTCGTCAAGATTGCGTTGGCCGCGTCCAGTGTGTTTATCTTGCCCATTTCTTGATAACTTGATAATTGATAGAGTTTATCCAGATTACGCGGATCGTGTTAAACGCCTCAAAGACGTTTATCAAATTGAAGAGTACAACAAAGCGCTATTGAATTTGCAAAGTAAGTTTAAACTTGAACGTTTTGAAAAAGCAATGCTGGAAATTGAGTTGAAACAAGAATTGAATCGATTTAACCAGTAGACATTTTTATTATTTTTGTAATACAAGTTTTCGCAATACAGCAATGCCCGTTGAGTTTAATTTCTCCACAGTGTTTTCGCTACGCTGCACTCTGGCGTCGCAAGTATTCTTCGTAGTTGTCATTGAAGTTGGTTACGCCGCCGGGTGACAATTCAATGATACGTGTCGCAAGCGATGAAACAAATTCTCTGTCGTGGCTGACAAAAATCAGCGTGCCAGGGTAATTTTCCAGGGCAAGATTCAACGATTCAATCGATTCCATATCCAGATGGTTAGTTGGTTCATCCAATAGCAGCACGTTTGGTCTTTGCAACATGAGTTTTCCGAATAGCATGCGCCCTTGTTCGCCACCGGAAATTTTCGTTACTGATTTTTTAATTTCATCTTGCGAGAATAACATTCGGCCGAGAATGGCGCGCACCGCTTGTTCGTCATCACTGGGTTTTTTCCACTGACTCATCCAGTCAAACACGGACAGGTCTTCGCTAAAATCGCTAGAATGATCTTGTGCATAGTAGCCAATATTGATATTTTCGGACCATTTTATGTTGCCGCTGTCTGCATCAAGGTCGTTTATCAGAGTACGTAATAAGGTTGTTTTACCGATTCCATTGGGCCCGATTATTGCGATGCGTTCACCCACTTTTGCGACTAAATTCATGTCACGGAATAAGGGTTGATCATCGTAGCCTTTGCTCAAATTCTCTACTTCCAGTGCGATACGATAGAGTTTTTTGTCTTGCTCAAAACGAATAAACGGGTTTTTACGGCTCGATGGTTTGACTTCTTCGAGTTGAATTTTATCTATTTGTTTAGCCCTCGAGGTTGCTTGTTTGGCTTTTGATGCATTGGCGGAAAAACGGCTGACAAACGTTTGCAGTTCGGCAATCTGCGACTTTTTCTTGTCGTTTTCAGCTAAAAGCTGTTCTCGGGCCTGAGTGGAGGCCAGCATGTAATTATCATAGTTACCGGGGTATACGCGCAGTTCGCCATAGTCCAGGTCAGCCATGTGGGTGCATATGCTGTTGAGAAAATGCCGATCATGAGAAATGATGACCATGGTGCTGTTGCGCTCATTAAGAATTTTTTCCAGCCAGCGAATGGTGTTGATATCCAGGTTATTGGTTGGTTCATCCAGAAGCATAATGTCTGGATCAGCAAATAAAGCCTGGGCGAGTAATACGCGTAACTTCCACCCGGGTGCGACAGCGCTCATCAACCCGTTGTGTTGTTGCAACGGGATTTCAAGCCCCAGTAATAATTCGCCCGCACGGGATTCTGCGGTATAACCATCCAACTCGGCAAATTCAACTTCAAGTTCGGCCACCTTCATACCCTCTTCTTCGCTCATGTCAGCAAGCGAATAAATACGGTCACGTTGCTCCTTTATTTGCCAAAGTCGCGTATGGCCCATGATGACGGTATCCAACACCGTGTGGCCTTCAAACGCAAACTGGTCCTGGCCAAGCTTGCCGACGTGTTCATTCACATCAACAGAGACATTGCCTGACGTGGGCTCCAGTTCACCACCCAGTATTTTCATAAAAGTGGATTTGCCACAACCGTTGGCACCAATCAGGCCGTAGCGTTTGCCATTACCAAATTTTACGGAAATGTTTTCAAACAAGGGCTTAGACCCAAATTGCATTGTGATATTTGCTGTTGTAATCAAGGGATACGTCCAAAGGTAGCGTATGGATAAAAACGACGCGCATTATGCCACACAAACAGACAAAATCACAGTGATTAAACATTCAGCAATGACGTTTTCTTTAATTAACTCTCGGCAAGTTGAGTGCTAAAAATCTAACAATAATTTGGATGGATTAAGATAAAATATTTTTTTCCAGCCTTGATTGCTTAAATCCCATCGCCAAAAATGTGGAAGTAGCGACAGGATTGCATAATGTAAATGCGCTGCTTTCCCTTTTGCATTTCCACTATCACCTACGCGACCGATTATCTCCGAGGATTTTACTAATGATCCTATTGTTACCGTGTGGCTGTTCAGATGAGCATAATAATGCACACGCCATTTAGGACCAAGAATTGCGATTACCTTACCGCCCATCCCGAGTTCGCCTTTGTACAGCACAATACCGCTTGTTGAGGAAACCACTGGCATTCCTTTTGGAGAGAAGATGTCTATTCCTTTGTGTACACCCGATTGACCCCATGGCTCATACCAGAAGGTGTTATGGTTCCAACTTTTTTCAGTGGCGCCTTTTACTGGAATAATCAGATCTTCAGGAATGGCCAGTCCCAGAAAAATTAACGCGATAAATACGCCTAGCGCAACTTTTGATTTTTTTCCGATTTTCATAGTTGCTCATCAACACGATTCATCAACACGGTTCATCAGCACGTTTCATCAGCATAAGTGACGCAATGAAGTAATGAGTTGTGTTAGGTTTTGCCTTTTCCATCCAGAAAAATGAAATGCGAAAAAGGGGAAACACCTTTATTTAGGTTTATCGATACCAATTTATTTTATTTGGTGTGGCAGGTCAAACACAATGCGCTGGGCCCTGCGCTTGCAATGCCGCTGGTGCCTGGCGTGCCGTCATCAACAACCCCATTATTAACGCGCAAAAATGAAGGATTAAATTTACTACCAGTGCCATTCGATGGCACGCCATGTGGATCATGACAAGAGGCACATTCTACTTCGGGTCCATCGCCGGAATCATACAGACGAACCTCATTGGTGTTTGGGAAGTTATTACCATTGAGGTCAAAGTAGCTCATTTGCCCCGGTATGATAATATCGGGCTCAGCAAAATCTCTTCCCGCACCAAAAGTATCGGGGTATAAAATACCAATAGGGTGATCGTCGCGTAGATCCTGTCCGATTGCAAAGACAGTGTAGTCGGGTGTCGTTGCGGTTATTCCATTCGGGTTGTGGCAAAAAGTACACTTACCGGAAGTGACTTCAGGTCCCAATGAAAAATGCAATCCTTTTGGACCTTTTCCTGTCCAGGTGTCAAGGAAGGCCATATTGACTGATGATTCCTGCGCTTGGTTATAGAGACCGGATCCGGGCATATTGATAACAGAATCAATTGCCGTGACACCGTCATGACAAGATAAACACGTTAGGGAATTTGGGCCAGGTTGCGAGATCGGGCGATCCAGTGTGCGTGCTTTATCATAAATTGTGAATTCAGTCGTGCTGATTGTACGATTCCACAGGGGTGCGGCTATCTGTGAATTTGCGCCATGCGGGGTATGGCAATAAACGCAAACTTCCTCGTAATTGTTGCGTGCTATATCCATAAGTACAGATATATTGCTGAAAGAGACCGTTAAATTATGCCGTGTATTCACTATGCTGCGCATATTGGTGGCCTGGGTTAACGGGTCCCAGCCATCCGCCTGTATTTTTGGAGAAATAAACGCACAGAAAATACAACTGGCATACAAAAAAACAAAATGTCTACGCACAAGTTACTCCTGGAACAACTTAATCCTGGTACAACGACTTGTTACACGTATGAAGTTTTCGCCCGAATAAGATAAAAATTATTTTCTTAAGACGAAAATACCCTTATGTGAATATAGGCTACAGCTAATGTCTGTGAAAACTGTGACGGTGATCACAGTATTGATTATAAGTGCTTAAAAAGGTAGCACGGTGAATTAGCGAAGGTTTTTAGGGGATGAAAAAAATTAAGTTGTTGAAAAAAAAGAAAATACAAATTTTTTTGCTAATCATATAACATTGTATTAGCAGCGCACACTTTGATTTAGGGGGTTTTCATCGCAAATGCGATAGGATTTTGTTACAAATACCGGTAATTTGTTTTTGCTCTGCCTTGGTCAATTTAACTCGACATTCCATGTTTTTAAAAATATGCGATGTTTTCTTTTTTAAGGAATGCCCTATTTCTGTGAGCTTAATTAGTTTGGCTCTCTCATCATTTATTGACTTTAAGCGTTGAATAAATCCTTTTTTTTCAAGTCGTTTCAGAACAGGTGTGAGTGTCGCCGCATCCAGAAAAGTCTGCCGGGTTATTTCTTTTATAGAGACGCAATCGTTATTCCAAAGGCTCATTAAGACTAAAAATTGTGGGTAGGTAAGCTCAAATGTCTCTAATTGTGGTCTGTAGACACGAATCATTGCATTCGACGTTGAATACAATGAAAAGCAAACCATTTCCGAAAAATCAAATTCTTGAGTCGTCAAGTTTAAATCTCCTGCTTTTTTATTGTATTGAATTATTTATTATGCGCGCAAAACACTTGACCGTCCATGTTGATTGTTGCATTATTACTTAGCGCGCAAAATATATTTATTTTAAATTTGAACCAAGGAGTTTCACATGACTAATGCGATGAATTTTGATGGGGTGACCTCATCCAACTGGAAAAATGTAGCAAAAAAGGAAGTCGCACCCGGTATATTTGAGCGCGTTATTTGGCAGGGAAATAAAGACAAAAGAGCGCTAATCTTTGAATTCAAAGCGGGTGCAAAATTTCCAGGTTTAGATCATCACAATTCCGGGTCGGAACAAGTCTATGTTATTTCGGGTGTTTTCAATGATGGACGAAACGACCATGTCGAAGGTAGCTTCATTAATAATCCTAAAGGGTCGGCACACGTGCCGCAATCCGAAAAAGGTTGTGTCGTGTTAGTTTTATATCCGGAGGGCTAGTGCTCTTTCAATGGAAAAAAGCCAGGATGGCATGTTGCTTGCCATCCTGCAGACGGATGAACTAGGCTTGTTGCATCGCCGAAACTTTTTTCTGTATCTTATTGTGGAGCATTCGACCAAATAAAGCGTATGCTAACAAAAGATCAAATGCGCCTATTAACAAGCCATTATTTATCATCGCATTAAAGCCGTAGCTGAAGAAGTAGATACCAATGGCGATGAATGCAGCTAAAAGACCGTGAATTAAATTTGCTTTGGAATGGTAACCGAAAGCACTCGGAAAGCGAATATCTGCGCGGGACATAACAACATGTGACATTGATGCCATCATCAAAAAGCCCACAATAAAATCAACGAATGAAAAATTTATCATGCTCGTCTCTAACATACTACCTCCGTAGTTCCAAAATTAATTAGCATAATTGCTATACTGGACATTAGCAGGTGTGAAGCTAAACATTGTTTCACTCATCTTTCGAAATGTAACAAAATATTTCAATCCACGTGATTGCAATGAGCTGTTACACTTTATAGATGAAGTTAGACATTATCCGACGTATATTTACACTGGCATGAATAAACAACCCCACATTCTTATTGTTGATGACGACAGTGAAATAAGAGACCTGTTGAGTCGATTTTTATGCGATCATCAAATACGAGTCGATATTGCCGCCGATACGGCTGAAGCTGAAAAGCAACTAAAGCGGGGGCAATATGATCTAATCGTGTTAGATCTGATGATGCCGGGGGAAGACGGTTTATCGTTTTGTCGACGGTTGCGCCGTTCGTCCTCAATACCTGTGTTAATGCTGACAGCGATGGGTGACGAGACGGACCGTATCGTTGGCTTGGAACTGGGTGCGGACGATTACCTAATAAAACCTTTTAATCCACGTGAATTATTGGCGCGCATACGCGCAGTGCTAAGGCGACATGACTTATCCCGCGCCAATCAAACAGCGATTTTCGATTCTACTCATACAAGAAACCCGTGTTATCACTTCGAAGGTTGGGTATTAAAACCAGCCAAAAGGGAACTGCTTGATGCCGATCAGGTGCTGGTCTCTCTCACATCAGGTGAATATGACTTATTGGTCACCTTCGTTGAACGGCCTCAGGTGATGTTGAGTCGAGATCAACTTTTGGATTTAGCGAAGGGGAGAGAGGCCGGTGCATTTGATCGCAGTATTGATGTTCAATTGAGTAGATTAAGACAGAAAATCGAAAAAATACCAAAACAACCAACGTTAATTAAGACAGTTCGTAATGGCGGGTATGTGTTTACTGCGCTAGTTGAGGTGACGACATGCGAATAGCGCCGAATACGCTTATTGCACGCACCTTGCTTATTCTTATAGTCGGCACACTCATCATTGTGTCCGACTTGGCATTGATCTACACGGTGATACTCAGTGAAGAACCAACTTTATTCGATTGGATCATTGTGCTAAGCGCGGTGTTATTGTGCCTGTTTATGATTGGCTATGTCATTTCCCGTCAACTGATTGCTCCACTCAGGCAGTTATCGCAGGGGGCCAGACGTTTTAGCGCTGATATACATACTGTTGCTTTACCGGTAACCGGGCCAGAAGAAGTTCGCCAGGCTGCGCAGAGTTTCAATAAAATGCAAGAACGCATTCAGCGTTTTGTAGAAGAACGTATGCAACTGGTTGCGGCTATTTCACATGATTTGCGTACACCACTGACTCGCTTACGTTTGCGGGTTGAATTAATATCGGATGAACAACAAAAAAATAAAGCATTGAACGACATTGATGATATGAGTGCAATGATTCAATCCACACTTTCTTTTATCAGGGAAGACTCTGCAAAAGAAAGTGCCGTAAAAACAGATGTCGCTACCCTGATACGCAGTATTTGCGATGATACATCTGATATTTTTGGGCCAGCCCGGTATACAGGGCCAGATTATTGCGTGCTGGTGTGCAGGCCGATTGCGATTAAAAGAGCCATCACCAACCTGATTGAAAACGCCGTTAAATACGGTAGTCGGGCAGAGGTTGAGCTAATAGAACAAAATAATGAAATTAAAATTACAATTTTGGACCAAGGTCCGGGTATTCCTGAAGCAGAGTTAAAAAATGTTTTTATTCCTTTTTATCGCGTTGAAAAATCCCGTAATCGTGGAACCGGTGGCGTGGGATTAGGTCTGAGTGTTGCGCGCACTTTAATTCAGGCGCATTGCGGCAGTATCAAATTAAAAAATAAATTTAAAAATGGCTTATTTATCGAAATTTCACTGCCAAAGTGAATGCGAAAAAAGCAAGAATCAATATTGATAAAAATCGCTTTGAAAAGGGTAAATGGATATTAACGGGCAGCCAAAAATTTCACCTGATGAAAGAGGTATCAGAAAGCCTAGCAGGTCGAATCAGTATTTTGGAGCTTGATACATTGTCAGCCAATGAAATTCGAGTAAATGAATTAGATTTAGATCAGTACTTATTGAAGGGTGGGTTCCCTGAATTGTGGGCTAACCCAAGTATCGGGCGGGAGCAGTTTTTTCAGGATTATATACTGACTTACCTTGAGAGAGATCTAAAAAAATGCTCGAGGTGAGTGATCTTCGAGCATTTGACAGGTTTGTTCGATCAATGGCATTACGTGTGGGGCAATTGTGCAATTATAGCGAAACATCAAAAGATGCGGGCGTCACATCAGTAACCGGGAAAAAATGGTTTGACGTTTTGCAGGCGAGCAATATATTTTCAGTCCTAGAACCTTATTTCAACAACCAACTAAAACGCCGGGTAAAATCGCCCAAGGTCTACCTTAAGGATCAGGGCTTATTAAACTTCCTGATGAGTATTCACAGTAAATATGAAATGCGGAATTCACACTATTACGGTGCCCTGTATGAGAATTTTGTATTCAACGAAATATCCCGCCAGGCTGAATTAAATAATTTTAAGAAATCTTTATTTTTTCTTAGGGATAAAAACAACCTGGAAGTTGATTTTCTTATTGAAAAAGGCGACACCATAAAATTGATTGAAGTTAAAACGTCTGAATATCCAAAAGAAGCGTTGACTAATTTATATAAAATAAAATCATTGCTGGATAGTAGATATAATGTTGAATGCTTTGTTGCTTGTCAAACCGTATCTGATATACCGCAAAGTATTCAGAATTGCACTTTTTATAATCCGTTGAAGCATCAGATGAGTTGGTAAAGGTTTTAGGCCCTTAGTACCATTCGGATTCGAATAATGATATTTTTAAACGGTGACGGCCACTATTCGTTTTTACTTCCCGTTTTTGACTCCGTTTAATTCATACCGCTATTCGGTATGAATTGTAGCGCGCCAACTTTAAGTATTTTCTGTCGTTGAACTGACAGGCTTAACTTGTAATAATGTAGAGTCAATGCCATCAATGCTGACAATACGAATTTTACTGCCGGCTTTCGCACTTTTTCCGCGTAAGCGCCACTGTTGATTATCAAAATTCAATTTTCCTGATCCGTTTACGATTGGCTCTTCAAGTGTAAAGACACGCCCAACTAATTCTTCTTGTTGCTGATCGGATTGCTCCAGGTTAACAAAATCTGGTGTGTCAGACAGTACCTTATTCTGCCTAGTCTGGTTCTGCTTGCCACCTATATATTGTGAAATGATAACGCCAACTAGCGTAATAATACCAAAAAGCATTAATTGAATTTTTAAAGGTACGAGCGGGTCATTCCATACCAAGGCACCCACTATGAGGGTTGACACTGTTAACCAGATGAATATTATTTTTTGAAACATGGCGGCACACACGACAAAAGACAGCGTAAAAACCCACCAATGCCATTGTTCCAATTGAAATTCCACTTTCTGTCTCCTTGTCGATTATAAAAAGTAAATAATTACAGCGGATGTTATTTGATCAAGGTTGAGGCTAGAATGTAAATATAAGGCAGTCGTAAGTCAAGTAGCGAGCGATTATCAAAAGGTTATATTTTATATCAAGGGCTGTCAGCCTTATTCTGAATTATCGAATTTGACCACAAAAAAAGCGCGGGCGTCACCCGCGCTGTTAAGATTATGACTGATGGGTATTTTGCGCCCCAATA
>CAZWBV010000054.1:0-2517 GCA_964632225.1 uncultured Gammaproteobacteria bacterium
CCAGGAGATGGAAACCGCGGTTAGGCTAAAGTTAAACCTGGTTGTATTGGTGTTACGTGATGATGGATACGGTATGATTAGGTGGAAGCAGGCCGAGGCCGGTTTCGCAGATTGGGGACTTGAATTTAATAATCCCGATTTTGTAATTTACGCAAACAGTTATGGCGCGCAGGGGCATCGGGTCAATACTGCAGCGCAGTTTGTTCCGTTGTTAGAACAGTGCTATGCAGAAGGTGGTGTACACCTGGTTGAGGCGGCAGTGGATTATTCGGAGAATAAACGTGTATTGATCGATGAGTTAGCTAAACGTATATGCCTTATTTAATTATGGTGAGTTTAGCTATGGTGAGTTTAGCTATGGTGAGTTTAGCTATGGTGAGTTTAGCCATAACAGATTTAGCGACGACAAGGCAGAATACATAAAAGTATATCAGGATAAAACGAATGGCCATCAGTATGGATATAGAATATGGATAAGAAAAAACGTCTGCAGGTTTTTCAAGCTTATGATGGCGCATTAATAGAAGAAGTGCCGATGCAAAATTGGCAAGAGACGACTGAGATATTGGCTAAGGCGCACGCACTGTTTGACGATAGAGACAGTTGGTTACCCGCTTATGATCGCAGGGAAGTGCTGCGTAAGCTGGCAAAATTGGTACAGAAATCAGCAGCAGAATTCGCTCTGTTAATAGCGCGTGAAGGTGGTAAGCCACTTGCCGATGCGAAAATCGAAGTGGCCAGGGCAATTAATGGCGTGGAGTTGGCGCGAGAAGAAATTGCGCGTCTTAAGGGCGAACAAATTCCGATGGACCTGTCAACTGCCGGGGCCGGGCATTTTGCGATTACCACAAAGGAGCCTATTGGCGTGGTATTGGCGGTAAGTGCTTTTAATCACCCACTAAATTTGATTGTGCATCAGGTTGCACCCGCCATTGCATGTGGCTGTCCAGTCATTGTTAAACCCGCAGCAAATACTCCGCTAAGTTGTCTACGTTTTATCGAGTTGGTAAAACAAGCTGGTTTGCCAGAGGGGTGGTGCCAGGTTTGCGTTTGTGACCGGGATACAGCAACAAAACTGATCTCTGATTCACGTATCGCATTCTTGACGTTCATCGGATCTGCCAAGGTTGGTTGGGAATTGCGACGGCAAATTTCACCAGGCACGCGTTGTGCATTGGAACACGGTGGAGTTGCCCCGGTGATTGTTGCCGGTGACGCAGAGTTGGAAAAAGCGATTCCGGCAATTGTGAAGGGTGCATTTTATCATGCAGGTCAAGTCTGTGTCTCGGTTCAGCGCGTGTTTGTTGATAATACGTTGCTGAATATTTTTGTGGATAGGCTAAAGGCCCATGTTAACCAGCTTAAAGTAGGGGATCCGACAAATATTGAGACACAAGTGGGGCCTCTAATCACATCAAAGGAAGTGGACCGGGTCGAACGCTGGGTGACCGACGCGGTGACCGCAGGTGCGGCCTTGATTGCTGGCGGTAAGCGCATCAGCGATTCTTGTTTTGAGCCGACTATATTATTGAATCCGCCGGTAAGCGCGGAGGTATCGACATTGGAAGTATTTGGTCCCGTCGTTTGTGTTTATGGATATGATGATATTGCTCAAGCAATCACACAGGCAAATTCTTTATCGGTTGAATTTCAGGCCGCAGTGTTTACTCAGGATATTCGTTGCGCGCTACATAGTGCGCAACGACTTAATGCGGCTGCCGTTATGGTGAATGATCATACCGCTTTTCGGGTTGATTGGATGCCGTTTGCAGGTCACGCCATGTCGGGATTGGGTGTTGGCGGTATACCCTATACGATGGATGAATTAATGCAGGATAAATTGATTGTCATCAATGGCGCAGGATTATTTTAAGTCATGTAAAAACCGATCTGTGCGCTGAAAAGATAATACGATTTTATTTGCTTTTCCCAGAATATATTTTTCATGTACCGGGCCGATAAAACGTGAATCGGCGCTGTTATTGCGATTGTCGCCCATCATGAAATAGTGACGCGCCGGCACTTTTACCGGGTCGAAATTTCGACCGCTTGAACGAGATGAAGCCAACAGCGCGATCATGTGTGGTTCTTCTTTATCAAATGATTCATTCACCACGACGACTGGATTCAAATTGAGCGAATTATTCTGCAAGTGCCAATAATCAGCGACCATACTTTGATCTGCTGTTGAATAGTGGGCAGGTTTGTTGTTTATGTAAAGTTGATTATCGCGTATCGCGACATAATCACCTGGCAAGCCGATGATACGTTTGATTAAACGTTTGTCTTCTACTGGGGAATCAAATACAACAACGTCTCCGCGCTCTGGTTTGTCCCAACTTGCTAACGACAAGAGGGTAAAGGGAAGCTTAATATCATAGGCGAGTTTGTTGACGAAAACACGATCACCTTCGATGATAGTGGGTTTCATGGAACCAGTGGGAATTTCATACCAGTCGCCAAAGGCGGAACGAAATGCAAAGAAAAGAAAAATAAAAACAAATGTCGCACTCCAAT
>CAZWBV010000054.1:2527-11915 GCA_964632225.1 uncultured Gammaproteobacteria bacterium
AAGCTTCGGTTTCCTGGGATTTCGATTTATTTTCTGCATCTGCTTCATTGTCCCGTTTGTGGGTTGACCTGTTTGATTGGAAAGAGGTAGAAAGTGTTTAGTGAGTAGACGTTGGTTTGCACTGGTTTGGTTTAGACAAAAAGACGAAGGGTATGGCAAGTGGCCCGAAAGAGAAGCCCATGACGCCCCAGAATACAGGGTTACTTTGTCGGTGTTTGGCGACGTAATGACAGAAAAATGTGCTAAATAGCATCAGCCCCAATATGATTGCCAGTACCATAGTTTATCTCTTTGATATTATTGCATTAATACTAATTTGACGGAACGTAACTCATTTTAAGGAAAACCAGTCCTATTCTTACTCCTATGACATTTTATAATGGGGCGTGTTCCAGAAAATACAAGTAAATTTGCCACTAACGACGGATTTGGGTGTTCGGGTCGTTACTATAGTATGAAGCATGCATACACCAGTGAAATGACACTTGAGGAAAGGCGTTATGAAGACGGTACTCCCTATGGATATTAAGGTATGGATATTAAGGTATGGATATTAAGGTATGGATATTAAGCTATGAATATTAGGCGGATAATTTTTGTCCTATTTGCGTCAATTTCATTCTCTTCGTTTGCCATTGCAGGACCAGAAGATCACCATGGTGCGGGGAAGGGTGGGCGATTTATGAGTTTTTTTGATACCAACAGTGACAAAAGGGTAACAATGGATGAATTGAATAAAGCATCAAAAACGCGTTTCGCAAAAATTGACGCTGATGGTAACAAGGTAGTGAGTGCCGATGAGTTTAAGAAATATATCGATGAGCGTAGACGGCAACGACAGCTAGCGCGTTTTAAAATGGCGGATCAAGACGCAAATGGTCACGTTTCCAGGATCGAGTATATGCGTTTTAAAGCACAGCGGGCCGAACAGCGTTTCCTGGAACTCGATGTGGATGCTGATGGACTTGTTAGCAGTGACGAATTTTTAGCGAGCAGGCATCGACGTCACGGTGGACGTTCCGACGGTAAGTCAGGTCGCGGTAGCAGGAGGATGCGGTTTTTCTCTAAACTTGATGGTAATGGTGATGGTCACATTACTCGCGATGAAAGTGTGATTGCCTGGTCTAATTGGTTTAAGCGCATAGATGGTGACCGGGATCAA
Organism: uncultured Gammaproteobacteria bacterium; assembly: GCA_964632225.1. Classification (GTDB taxonomy): domain Bacteria; phylum Pseudomonadota; class Gammaproteobacteria; order SG8-11; family SG8-11; genus JAADIM01. The sequence continues at coordinate 3,690 of CAZWBV010000054.1, forward strand.
ATTGTTACTGAAAAGGAAGTGATAAAATTTCGCAATAACAGACGTAAACATTGATGGTTAGTGAACGCATTTCTAATGCCGCCGACAATACCGGAACACACATACATTAGCCCAGGCAATAGAAATGAACCCATGGGCAAAAAAGGAAGACCATCAGTTGATGGCGTCTATTGCTGATGGAGACAAGGCAGCGATGACTGAATTCGTTTCCCGTCATATTAACCGTATTAAAGATTTTGCTTTGCGTTACGTTGGACCTTATGGCGATGTAGACGATGTTGTACAAGAAGCATTTTTTCGCGTTTGGCGTAAGGCGCCGCAGTGGCAAGATAAAAAATTACCACCGATTAATTGGTTGTACCGGATAACGTATAATTTAAGCATTGATACAATTCGAAAACGAAAGCCGGAAGTGAGTATTGATGAACAAACAGAACAAATAACTGGCGGCAAAATAGAAATTGAATCATCTGACCATGAATTACCTGAAAATAATTTATCCAATATTGAAACAAAAAAATTGTTAGCATTGGCATTTGAAAAATTGCCAGAACGGCAGCGTACTGCCATCATATTGTGTCATTATCATGGTCAGTCGAATCGCGACGCTGCTGTGATCATGGAGGTCAGTGTTGACGCGTTGGAGTCATTGCTTTCAAGAGGCCGTAAAAAATTAAAGGAACAATTACTGGAAAAACGAGGCACGATGTTATAAGTAAAAAATGTTATAAGTAAAAAAAGCGATGAGCGGGGAAAAAGCGATGAGCGGGGAAAAAAGCAATGAGCGAGAAAAAATAATGAACGAGAAAATATCAAAATCAGTGAGTATCGATCGAGTACATCAGTTGATTGAATGCTACGGAGCGCGTGTAGATTCTTGGCCGGAGGATGAAAAAGCACCAGCAAAGACGTTGCTTCAAGCGTCTGCTGAGCTGCAGCAATGCCGTTCAGAAGCCGCCCGGCTGGATAATATTATAGAATTAGACGGACTAGACGGACCAGGAATCTCCAGTCAGTTGCGTGGTGATAGTCGTTATATCGAAAAAATAATAAGCCAGCTTCCAGTACAAGAAGAGGGGCGTCACAGACGTAATAACATTCATTGGTTTGATAGTTTATGGAATAAACCCCGTTTAATGGCCGCAAGTGTTGCTGCTATGTTAGTTGCCGTTTTTATTTTACAATCAAAACCAATCGTTGACCCTCAACCAGATACAAGTTTTCTACAATCTGAACTTGATCAATGGATGTTGGATGATGTAACAGACCCAAGTCAAAATGATGTTGAAGAAGACTTCACGTTTATGACATTGGTTGAGTTAGAATGATTGTTTTCAATGATTGTTTTCAATAAATATTTTTAAAATAAATGTCGGCGAGTTATAAACTGGCTTGAACGCACTTAAGTATACCATAATTATAATTTTCTTTAAGCGCTTCGAATACCGGTTTTAAGCGATCGTCTCCCTGTAATTCTATGGCATTGATTATTTCTTTATATTGTTCCTCCTCCAAAGATAAAACATCGCAGGGCTCAATTAAGCCTGATTCGATCGCTTCCGCTAAATGTGTATATACAGTTGAGTCCGTAATACCTCGCGCCTGAGCGATGCTGTCAATGTCTTTTTCTTGTGACAGCAGGAAAAGCGTTTCGTTGACGGTATCACTCAATCGATTATTCAATATTGCCGGTAGTGGCGGTGCAGCAAGAATAATATTCAGAAAAGATTGGCCAAATTTATGCAGTTTTTGTTCACCAATACCGGAGATATAACGCAATTCTTCCAGTTTGCATGGGCGTTTGCGGGCCATTTCCTGGAGTGTGCTGTCGTGGAAAATAACATAAGGTGGTACGCCCATTTCTTGGGCAAGCGCTAAACGATGTTCACGAAAGGCATCGAATAAGGGTGAATCAATAACGCGTAGCTCGGATTTAGTTTTACTTTTTTTATGGCTCGATTTTTCTTTTTGTTGATAACGTAATTGCAATTCGACTTCACCCCGCAGCAGTGGGCGTGATTTTTCGGTGAGTACGAGCGCGCCATGACCATCGATATCGCTATTCAGATAACTGAAAGCGATGAGTTGACGGAAAACGCTGCGCCAGGCCGGGCCACTGAGTTCTTTTCCAATGCCGTAGGTGCTGACTTTGTCGTGTGCATTTTGTGTTATTCGCTGATCTTCTTTACCTGTCAGTACGTCGATAAGGTAATTAACGCCGAAGCGTTGGCCGGTGCGATGAACACACGATAATGCTTTTCGAGCTGCTTCTGTCGCGTTCCAGGTTTTAGGTGGAGAAAGGCAGATATCGCAGTTTCCGCAAGGTGTTTTGAGGGGTTCTCCGAAATAAGCGAGGATGGTCTGGCGTCTGCAAGTGGTTTGTTCACATAAGCCCAGCATTGCTTCGAGCTTGTGGTGTGAAATTCGTTTGAATTGTTCGCTAGCGTCTGTTTCTTGAGTCATTTGTCTCAAGGTAATCACATCTTGTAAGCCGTATGCCATCCAGGCGTTGGCCGGTGAGCCATCTCTTCCGGCGCGGCCAGTTTCCTGATAATATGCTTCAACGCTTTTAGGCAAACTAAGGTGGGCAACAAAGCGTACGTCCGGTTTGTCTATACCCATGCCAAAGGCAATGGTGGCTACAATAATGACGCCATCTTCACGCAAAAACTGTTGCTGATTTTGTTGACGAACTTGTGGTGATAATCCGGCATGGTAAGGTAGTGCGTGACGCCCTTTTGCGGCTAACCAATCCGCTGTGGCCTCCACTTTTTTTCTGGATAAGCAATAAACGATACCTGCATCGTTGGCGTGTGTGTGTTCGATAAAATTCCAGAGTCGTTCACGGCTATTTTGTCCTTCACTGATAGTATAGAAAATATTAGGACGGTCGAAGCTGTTGATAAAAATTTTCGCATCTTTCAGGTTTAATTGTTCGATAATTTCATCACGTGTTCGCTGATCGGCAGTGGCCGTCAGCGCGACGCGTGGCACATTCGGGAAACGTTCGTGCAATATGCGGAGTTGTTGATACTCTTTGCGAAAATCGTGTCCCCACTGCGATACACAATGTGCTTCATCGATCGCAAAAAGGGCGATGTTGGATTGTGTGAGTAACTGTAACATGCGGTTGGTTAACAGACGCTCAGGAGAGAGATACAGTAAATCGATTTCGCCTTTTAACAACTGTTGTTCTGTTTGTTGTTGGCGGGCGCTGTTGAGCGTCGAATTAAGATACGTCGCACGGATGTCCAATTGAGTAAGTGCGCTCACTTGATCCTGCATTAACGCAATGAGGGGTGAAATAATAATGCCAACACCCTCACGGATCATGGTGGGGATCTGGTAACATAAGGATTTCCCACCACCAGTTGGCATTAATACGATCGCGTCTTTGCTGTTCAGTAAAGTTTGAATAATGTCAGATTGGTAGTGACGGAACGCATTGTATCCGAACGTTTTGCTTAGAATTTGTTGTGCGCTTAACGACATTGGGCATCATTTTTGATTGGTTAACGATTTATTAACGCAGTTTACTTTAAAGTTAGAAAATATAGTCAGAAATTTTGAGAATGCTAATTCTATATTTCGATGACTTACAAATCAGTTACATTAATGCTAAATATTCGTTTGTGTGAACAATCGATGCTTTTATGTGCAGTTGTTATGCATGCAAGGTGGGGTTATTTCAATGAGATAGGCTATCGTCGTTTTTGTATTTGAAACTCGCATACGTGCCGCGTTCGGCAGCGATCAATAATATCTTTAAATGCATGGTTATTGTTTAAATCCAACTAAAAATGGGATTTACTAGATATTATGTTGATTTTTGACGTATACTAATTCTGTATTTTATTTATTGCATGATATTCAGCACTTTGTCAGAAGTTCCATTTCGTATTCTCCTGTCTGTGCCAAGTATGATTTGCATTTTAAACGGTTAATTTTATTGATATTTTGAGGTATTACTACATGGCTACAGGCACAGTTAAATGGTTCAACGAATCTAAAGGTTTTGGTTTTATTTCCCCTTCTGATGGCAGTGCGGATGTGTTCGTACATTTCTCGGCAATTGTTTCCGATGGTTTTCGTACATTACCAGAAGGCGCTACGGTGAACTATGAAGTTGAAAATGGTCCTAAAGGCCCGCAAGCAACACAAGTAACAACTGCTTAAGCGTTTGTCTTTAAGTATTTGTATCAAGTCAGATTTTTGTCTGGCGGTTAGTTGTTGCATATGTGCTTAGTTACTTTTTTTACATATGCTGTATGACATTGTTACATAAAAAAAGTTACAAGAAAAAAAAGAAGGTTACAAAAAAGCCCCGCGATAAACTGCGGGGTTTTTATTAAAAATTTTCTCGTCTTTCGTGATTTATGTACCTACAACCAGGGATTTGTATCTTGAAGAAAATATTTGTTGGAAGTTTACCTACTGATGCGACTGAGGCGTCTGTTCAGGCGCTATTTTCAGAATTTGGCACGGTACGTTCTATTAATCTGGTAATGGATGTTTTTTCTGGGAAGTGCAAAGGTTTCGGTTTCATTGAAATGGAAGGGCACGAAGCCAGGGCAGCGATTGCTGGTCTTGATGGCAAAATGCATGGTGAAAGAAATTTAAAAGTAAAATTCGAAGAAGTGCGCATAAAAGGCAGAGGTGGCAGACGTCGTTAGGTTGAACTAGTCGTACTATTAGTTCGTTCTAGTTCGTGTTTGCTACTTATTGCTGCACTGGTCTGTCATTGTTAGCTACTTCGTTTATTATTACTTCGCCAGCGTTTTTAGCTACCTTTAGCAAACCATACCATGAACACCGGCAATATCACATTGACTGCATTGACAAGTAATTAGTGGAGTAATTTGTCATGTGTGGTTTCTTCGGGAGGTAATATGCGTTCCTGTACCAGACGCCATTTATTATCACTTTCTTTTTCAATTAACACTTCAATACCTTGCGCATTAATTTCACCGTTGGCACCTTCAACAGTTTCATGCGTCTTAAACATGATACGTATGTTTTTTGTGACGATAAGCTGTAAACCGTCATAACGAACATGTTTAATTAAGTTGTTTTCAAATTCATGTTTGCATTGTGCGGACCATTGTTCATAGCCGATGCTTTCAAATCCGGGTACGCCTAGAAGATTTACTTTTTGAGATATCAAATCCATATGAGCATGATGGTTTTTTGCATTTGCGGTTGCTGCCGCATCAATCAACCATTGCATTGCAATTTTTTCTGACATAAATGATCACCTAGGAGGAGGTTTCGGACAGCCTCAGTATCGTCCACCTGTTTTGTTAATATAATTTGATAATTGTTGGCTTTCCACATTCATGCGCATCAGGTTACTGTGGGTAAGGCGAAATAGCGCGCGCATTACTTTATAGACAATCTTGGGGTGTTCGTCCAGTAATGATTCAAATGCGTCAGGCTCCAGAGTAAAAACCGTTGCATTTCCTTTAGCACGTAATGTTGCTTTTCGCGGCGTGCGATCGATAAAGGCACGGGTGCCAGCGCACTCGCCGGTTTTCATGGCATAAACAATTTGTTCATTGTTATCTATATTACTAATGACATCTAAGCGGCCTTCGGTCAGCACAAACAAGGTACTTACAGTATCGGCTTCATTCACCAACAGTTCGCTATCTTGTAGATAGCGCACGCCCATGATGGTGATTAATATGTCGCAGTCGCCTTTTTCCAGTTCCTGGCCAAGTGTGGAATCAACAAGGTCCTCACATTTAGGCGTTTCGCTCATGTTCATTATCCTGATGTAATTGAATATAAAAAGAGAGATATGTCGTCATATTACATAAGATCTCTATATTAGGGTATTTTTAACTAAATTAGTTTTTTTATAATTTTTTACCTGCTTTTATCGCTATTAGAGTCTAGCATACTAATTTGATGTCAATATTAGTTGCATCAAGATACCAAAAAAATGAGGAAAAAATGTTAAAATATACGTCAATTTCTATTTTTTTTATTAGTGTGATTTCTTTTAGTGCGTTTAGTGTCGAGATGGAAAAACAGTTGTTACCTGCGTGCCCAGATAAGCCGAATTGTGTTATTTCTATTGGAGGTGATTCTGACCTTAACGTGGGTACTACTTCTAATTCGAAAAGTCGCATTGAAGCGTTTCATTATACTGGTGAGTCTGACATCGCGAAACAACGGCTTATAAAAACAATTGAAGAGTACCCAAGGGCAGAAATAGTTAAACAAGAAGGGGACTATCTGTATTCCACGTTTACCTCATTGGTATTTCGGTTTGTCGATGACGTGGTGTTTCTTTTTGTAGATGGCGAAAAATTGATCCATGTCAGATCGGCTTCGCGCACTGGTCATTCCGATTTTGGTGCAAATCGCAAACGGGTTGAGGCGTTGCGAAAATCATTTTACGCAAAGCAGGTACCAGAACAGTGATTTATGAAATGGCTAGATAAAATACCGCTGCTAGTTATATTGTTAATCGCAATATTTCTTGCGTTAGCACCTTTTTCACCGGAACCGCATTTATGGGAAAAATTGAAGATGTTTATTGCAGGAACGCTGGTTAAGCCGATAGATATGTTTGATTTGATTTGGCACAGTGCGCCGATGATCCTGCTTATATTAAAGTTGCTACGCATGTCCAGAGCCAAATAAACGTAACTGACTGAGGTATATTATATTTATACTGTATTTAAAGTGTACGTGTTGCGCTTGTGCAGTATCTAACGCAACGCGATGTTTAAATTCGCGACGTTTGCATTGAAGCAAAGGCTCCGATTTTTAATGCTTATGACTTGTCAATCAAGTTACGTAAAAAGCAGTGATGTTAAAACAATAAGATGTAGAATTGTTTTACTTGCGGCTCTCTGTGTTATATTTTCATTTGGTATTTTTATGGATGTCGTTGCAGATGTCGCTAAGGATGTGGATATCGTTAAAGGCGTGGACGCACAGGTAAAATTGCCTTTTTGGGCATTGCGCAGCGAGGTGATTACCCTTCGTTTTATTCAACGTTTGCCTGATCAGTCTCGTGCTTACTTTATGGCACGGGAATTCACGTCAGAATACGCGGAGCAGATAGCACAAAGTTGTGTATTCCAATCTATTTTTAAGAATACGGCAGTAACCGGTAAGAATTACGTGATTAAATATGATCTAACTGAATGGCGTATAACATATAAAAATAAGCAGCATGGATTAAAAATAAAGGAAAACTGGCTGGCTGAATGGCGATTAAAAAAAGTGCCGAAAGCGGCTCAAATTGCCTTTGAGTGGTCATTGCTTCCAACCAGGCAACGTTATCAACCGGGTGATTTTAATTGGGGTATGACAATATTTGGATTACCACCCGGCGCTTTTTTCGATTTACATTTAATTTGGTATGAAAATGATTTACAATTACAAGCAAATATTTCCAATATGCAATGCGCGCGGGATATTCATCTATAACCAAACGCTATGGGTATAGAGCGGGCTAGTGAAAATTAACGCGATGCGAGCTGGATTTCTATCAAATACAATTTCTTTTTTATCTGCGATTGCTACTTTGTTGTCAGTTTTGTTAGTTCTTTTTCTAAATTCCAACACAGCGCATTCAGCGCAACTGCAGTCATTGCATGAAGTAAAAAATAAAAAACTGGCACCGGATTTTACATTAAATGATATTGATGGCAACGAGCATAAACTGTCAGATTACCGTGGTAAAGTCGTGCTGGTAAACTTCTGGGCAACGTGGTGTCCGCCTTGTCGAGAAGAAATGCCATCGATGGATCGTGCCTATGAAAAAGTGAAGAAAACCAATGTTGTTATTCTCGCCATTAATGTGGGTGAAGATGCGGATGCAATTTTTGAATTTACCGGAAATTATCCAGTTAGTTTTCCATTGTTGATGGATCAGGACTCGCGTGTTATTAAACAATGGCCCGTTGTTGCATTGCCGACCAGTTATGTTGTTGATCCGGCGGGGCGGCTTTTTTACCGGGTGATCGGTACCCGTGAGTGGGATGATGATACGCTCTTGAAGCAACTTTATGCGCTGCAATGATTGAACCAATTACACTCTCACAGCAGCGGCATGTCAGAGAGATGACCACTCACTACATTCAGCGTGCGAGTACGTTATATCAACGCTCATTTGATATTATCCCGGTTTCTTTTGATTTAAAGGGGCGGTCTGCTGGTATGTATCGTGTGAAAAAGGGTGAACGTGTGATTCGGTATAATCCCTAC
>CAZWBV010000055.1:0-2887 GCA_964632225.1 uncultured Gammaproteobacteria bacterium
AATAAGAATAAACAACCTCCTGGCATCGCCCTGATTAGAAGAATACAACCTATGTTAAATAAAACCATAGGTCACCCAACAACTCTTTAATAGCGCTTCACGCTAACTTTTCACTCTAATTCTATCATTCAATAACGCCTAACTGCGTAACTAATCGCTTCTCTCTATGCAACTATCCACCACCTTTTGCAGATGGCAGTTTGGATACCAGCCGTAACGACACCGTTAACCCTTCTAACTGATAATGCGGTCGCAAGAAAAATTTTGACGTGTAATAACCAGGATCACCTTCTATTTCCTCAACGATCACCTCGGCAGCAGCCAACGGTTTACGCGCTTTAACATCCTCACTTGAATGCTGAGGGTCACCGTCCACGTAATTCATAACCCAATCTTGTAGCCAGCGTTGCATGTCATCACGTTCCTTAAACGAACCTATCTTATCACGTACAATACATTTCAAGTAATGTGCGAAACGACACGTTGCAAACAGATACGGAAGACGCGCCGCCAGATTAGCATTTGCTGTCGCGTCCGGATCATCGTATTCAGCCGGTTTCTGCAGTGACTGTGCGCCAATAAAAGCGGCATAATCTGAATTTTTCCGGTGGATTAACGGCATAAATCCATTCTTCGCCAACTCTGCCTCGCGCCGGTCGCTGATCGCGATTTCTGTCGGGCATTTCATATCAACACCGCCATCATCGGTGGGAAACGTATGCGCGGGCAATTCTTCAACCAAACCGCCGGATTCAATACCCCGAATACGCGAACACCAACCATAGTTCTTAAAAGACCGATTAATATTGACTGCCATCGCATAAGCCGAGTTTGCCCATGTGTACTTAGTGCTGTCTGCCGCCTCCGTTTCTTCCTCAAAATTGAACTCTTCAACCGGATTGGTTTTGGCACCATAAGGTAAACGCGCGAGAAAACGTGGCATTGCCAAGCCTAAGTAGCGTGCATCCTCAGAATCACGCAATGAACTCCAGGCAGCATATTCAGGCGTTGAAAATATCTTAGTTAAGTCCCGCGGATTACTCAATTCCTGCCAGCTTTCCATTTGCATCAGCGTGGGCGCCGCAGCTGCAATAAACGGCGCATGCGCAGCAGCGGATATCTGCGCAATTTGCCCCAGCAACTCAACATCCGGCGGGCTGTGATCAAAGTAATAATCACCGACCAGACAACCATAAGGCTCGCCACCAAATTGGCCGTATTCTTCTTCATACAGTTTTTTGAAGACGGGACTTTGGTCCCAAGCAGTACCCTTGTAACTTTTCAAGGTTTTGTGCAGGTCCTTCTTTGAAATATTCAGAACACGAATCTTCAACATCTCATCCGTTTCTGTATTATTCACCAAGTGGTGCAGGCCTCGCCAGGCACCTTCCAGTTTCTGAAATTCTTCATTATGCATGATAAGGTTAATTTGATCGCTCAACTGTTTATCGATTTCAGCAATCATCGACTCAATCGACTCCATCACGTCTGATGAAATCAGGCTGGTATATTGTAATGCCTGTTCGGCAAGTGTCTTAACAGCATCTTCAACCGCTTTTTTAGAACGATCGGACTTTGGTTTAAACTCTTTATCCAGCAACGCACTGAAGTCACTTGCCTCCAGAGTTTCGGCTTCGGGCTGACTTTGAGAATCAGTTTCAGTTTCGGCCATCGATTATTCCTCCTCAGCCTTAGGTGTCGGTGTGTCGGATGCTTCGGGATTTGGCGCGGATACCAACGCCTCTAATAACGCAGGATCACTAATCGCCTTGGAAATCAATTCCTCCGCACCGGTTTTGCCATCCATATAGGTAACCAGGTTGGACAGTTGCGTGCGTGCCTGCAATAATTTACTCAGCGCATCAACTTTGCGTGCAATGGCTGCAGGGGTGAAATCATCCATGCTTTCAAAGGTGATATCGACGCTAATATTGCCCTCGCCCGTCAGTGTATTAGGAACCTGAAAAGCGGCACGCGGTTTTATTGCTTTCATACGATCATCGAAATTATCCACGTCCACCTCAAGATACTTGCGGTCGGCGACGGAGGGTAATGCTTCAGACGGTTTTCCGGAGAGATCCGACATCACACCCATCACAAAAGGCAATTGAACTTTTTTTTCAGCGCCATAAAGCTCAACGTCATATTCAATTTGCACACGCGGAGCACGGTTTCGTGCAATAAATTTTTGGCTACTCGCTTTTGCCACAAGGCACCTCCGGTTAGTTAACTAATTTAGTCGAGAGATTTGAAGTTCGGAAATTCAACACAACATACAACACTCTCTGATTTTTGGTTTTTAATTATTCACTGTTAATTAATTACTACGACTTATCATTATAAATTCCGCCAATCCCTTCTGCTTCTTTAACACCGGCTGGCGTCAAATCACGTAAAATTTCTAAAAAATCTTTCGCCACAAGGCGTTTGGCTCGTTGTAGCAACAATGGCACAGGACTGGATGGTTCATGTCGCTGAAAATAATCACTTGCCATATCTAATACCCGAATCACATCCTCGCGACTATTTATGTTGCCACTGATCAACTGAGAACCCGTTGGTGAACCGTTGGCCTCTGTATTACTATCAAAAGTACTATCAAAAGCACTATTAGAAGCACTATTAGAAGCACTACCAGAAGAAGCAGAAAGCGTTTTAATTCCATTAACACCCCGTTGGGATAAATGCTCGGACATAATGTGCTGTGCCTCCTTTAGCAAATTCGGTAGCGCGCTAAAATTTACCATTTGCTTCGCCCCAACCTTTTCCATCAATAGCGATTCAATCACTGCAAAACACGCTATCGACTGACGAATAATGTCTGCTGCATTTTGCAGCTCATCCAAATTTGCATCCTTAAAAGCAGCCTTAATCGTCGCAACGGCTT
>CAZWBV010000055.1:2897-11853 GCA_964632225.1 uncultured Gammaproteobacteria bacterium
CTTTTCCTTGGAGTCGCTAGGCAGCGATAACTTACCTAACGTAATCTGGATATCGCGAAAACTAAATCGGCCCAATTTCGGTGAATTAACCAATGTAGCATCACGTGCACCGTGTATTACCGTATTGGGATCACACAGTTGGAGCAGCGTATTAATACGCAAAGTCGGGTCGTTATCTTCAGGGTCTAATTGCGGGTGTACGGTCTCCCAATACTTTTCCAGCAAACCTTGAATTAACACCAACCCATCCCGCAAACCACTAAAACCTTCAGTGTATACTAGCGATCGAGTTAAACAAATCGCCACACGCAGATCTTTTGTACGCCCAAACAGCTTAGACGCTTTACCTCTCACGGCTGCCCAATCTGGCTCTTGCGCCGCAATGATAGTTTCACCTATTTGTTGTTCCGGCTTACCTTGCGCCGCCCTCTCCAATTCACCGAATTCCATGTCGTACTCAAGATCGTCCCCACAGGGTAATTCAGCGGATATTTCGTTCAGCAAGCTTTCAACATCAATCAGGCTCATCGCCATTTTTCCTTCTACGCCAATCAAAATAACCCAGGAAAGCACTCAGCTTAAAATTCGGGCAACAACATTACAGTATCATTAAATTGTATTACTAAAATATAAAGCAGAATTTCATATATTCAATGGTAATAATACCGAAATCAATGGTAATATTTAATAGAATCACGTATTAAGGACATAAACTGTATAATAAAGTGTATACATGTCAGCATTTATATCAATGTATTTCAAAAAAATCCATTGTATGCACTAATACCTTAATTTATTCAATATATGCTTATTTATTGAACAATATATATATTACCACTACTTATTTAGTGAAGGAAATAAAAATCGCTTCCCCTCGCAACGGTTTCTATTCCCGGACAGGCTCCTAGGGAAACAATGTAGTCCAATTTGGAGAACTTATTTTGAAAAACATCCCCCCAAAATATACTATTTGTTGCACGGAACTGCTTGTAACGTAACACTTTGTAACGTAACACTTGATGAGGAAAAATCGATCCTCCCCTGGAAATATACTCAAGCGTACCAAATTTAAATGTAATTAATCCATCCATGCAAGGTTTTATTAAATCGCGTTTTATTTGATTATTATATAACATGATCGAACACATCGGACGTTACAAAATACTGGGTCAGTTAGGGCAAGGTGCGATGGCAATCGTGTATAAAGCGCATGACCCTAAAATTGATCGCACCCTGGCGATAAAAGTGTTGCGTAAGGAAAAATGTCTCGATGGTGAATACCGTATGCGATTCTTAAGAGAGTCAAAAGCGGCTGGCAATCTGTCACACCCTAACATTGTTACTATATATGACGTTGGTGAACATGAACACCAACCTTATATCGCAATGGAACTGTTACCCGGTACGCCTCTTGATACATTGATGAAGTCAGGCAAACGCTTTACGCGTGCTGAGATTGTCTCTATCGGTGTACAACTGGCCACTGCCCTGGATTATGCACACAAACGGGGTATCGTTCATCGGGACATCAAACCCAGTAACATCGTCTGTTCATTCACGAACGATGGATCTGCCGAACTAAAAATCACCGATTTTGGAATCGCACATTTCGAAGATACGGGTGTCACACAACAAACAAAAATGGGAGACATATTAGGCACACCATTGTATATGTCGCCTGAGCAAGTATTGGGGCAAAAATTAGATGGTCGATCCGATTTGTTTTCGCTTGGTGTCATTCTATATCAGCTGTATACAGGGCAAAAACCATTTAAAGGGACTACTGTGACTACGCTATTATTTCAAATAGCAACGGAGGAGCCCGTCCCGATTAATCAACTTATCGATAATTTTCCAGCAGATTTAAAACGCATTATCGACAGACTGCTAAAAAAACCCCCGCATAAACGCTTCCAGTCTGGAAATGAATTAGCAAACGCATTTCGTGTTGCAACACGTACATTAAATAATATACCGCAACCACGAAAACCACCTATGATTATTTCTTTGCCGATCAAATGGGCTTTTGCGATGGGCGTGGTGGTCACTATAATTATGTCTGCAAGTATTTATTTTATCTACCACAAACAGCAACAAATCATCACAGATCAGGTAATAGAATTCGGTGTATCATTAACTAAATTTATTGCGGTTGATTCGGCCGAGCCGATATTGGGCGAAGATTGGGTATCCGTTGAAATATATGTTCATGAAGTGAGTGAGCGACAAAATTTCTCGTTTCTAAGTGTTATTGATCGTAACAATATAATTCGCGGCCATAGCGAAAAAGATAAAATTGGCACCCTATTCAATAGCACCCTATTCAATAATAGTGACAGTACTGAAAACACATCCACTTCCAATAGCAATACCAACATGGATATTATAAAAAAATATTTTATGGGAAAAAATTTCATAAAAAAAATGGATGCTAGCGGAGACACCCAAGTCTTTAATATAACACACGCAGGTCGCGAAATTTTTAGTTTCAGCACGCCCATATTGTACCAAAACAAAAATATTGGCCGGGTTTATTTGGGATTATCTAAACAACAATTGCTCTCTGCAACAAACACGACGTTATATATGTTGGCGCTGCTCTCACTGATTGTCATTGTAACAGTATCAATTTTCACCTATGTGTTAAGCAATTCGATCAACAAACCGATAAAAACACTTAAAATCGCGCTCGAAGAAGTGAGTTCTGGCCGTGCTGAATATCGAATAGAGCAACAACGTCACGATGAATTCGGAAAATTATATTCGACGTTTGATACAATGGCCGAATCTTTACAAACGAAAAACGAAACGGTGACACTGAAAAGGAAACAACAGTAGACAACAATCAAAACAGATTAATCAGTTTATTCAAAGTCTTTCCAGTTTTTCTTTTAGTCCAACCGCTCTAGCGCGATACAGCTTTGCCATATCGTGTTCTGGATCAAGCATTAATACCCTGCCCCAAGTTTTTATCGCTTCATCAAGCTTTTGTTTGCGATATAGAACCATGGCTTTTTTATGGTAAGAATCCACAAACTTTATTTTCAGCAGTGCAATTTGTTTTTTTGCCAACTCATGATCAGGTTTTAAATTAAGTGCCTGATTAAATGCATCGATTGCTTTGTCCTGCTGACTTGTTTCCACAGCTTGAAGGCCCGCAGCGTAGTGTAAATCAGCTTCACGCCTGTTTTCCAATTCCTTGAGTTGCTTTTGTAAATTTCGATTGTAAGGTTGAATACTCAGGGCTTTTTCCAGAACAGTTTGCGCTTCCAACAAATCGGCTTTATTTTCCAGATATTGCGCATACTTTGTATACGTTAAAACGAGTAAATCCCGGTATTTTGGATTTTCAGTAAAAAGACGGATCAATTGCTCCAAAATTGTAACCGCACCCGCATATTGCCCGGCTTGATATTTAGTTTGCGCTCGTGCGAATCTTTTTTTACCTGTTCTTTTGTAACTGGCCTTAGGAATATTACCAATAAATAGTTGATCCGTTTTTTCATCAGTCAGCGGTTTTTTGATGCGCTCTTTTTTTGTGTTTTTCGCGCTATGTTCATGTTTAACCGCATTCTGACTATCATTACCGGAGTCAGATGGCTGTTTAACGACGGGATCTACATCATTCGTAACAACAGCATTCGAAGTGGATTTTGGATTGATCGCACTTACTGACGTTTCATTGACAATCTCTGCGTTAGTATTGTTGTTATTTGTTTGATGCTGCGGTACCGGAATAGTCCCACACGATATCATAAGAATCGATATTGCCAGAAGTAATATTCGGGAAAATAGTGGAGGAACCCTGAAAGTTATCTCCCGCAAGCACCCGCAGGGAACCCGATGCACAATAGCGACAGCTCTATCTAATTTGACAATGTCCACCGTCTAAAAAGTGTAATTGATACCAATACTATAAAAAATGATCTCGTTATCGATGATGGTCATTTCATTTTCAATAATAATTGGATCCAGGTTAAAACCAAAACCCAGCCCCGCCGCAAATCCTAAGCCAGTAGACGTATTGTCATCGCTTTGCTCTAATCCGCCGCTGGTCATTTGAATACCATCACGTTCAATACTCTCATAAAGGAGTCCGAACTTTCCTTTAAAATAAAATCTGCTTGTTATCGGATGTCGATAAACACTGTAGGCCGCGATTGTCCAAACGGTATACTCACCTGCTAAACGTGAACCAGTGTCTAAGGTCCGGTCATATTCCCCCCCCGCAATACTGGCGTTTAATTCGGCTTCCAACGTCAATTTAGCGGAGATACCATACCCGTAAAGCAGACCCACAGAAGTAAGAGAATCAGCCTCATTTAATTCCACTGTCATTATTCCGATTTTAGGTAATAGATATTGATCACCTGAATTTGCAACGCTTGTGTGAGAAAACAGTACTGATATAAAAAAAAAACCTATTATTGATTTATACACTGCATACCACCCAAAATATTCTGATTATATCGGTTTATAACCATATTGTTTATTATTTAGCTAGTTTAACGTGAAACAAGTATAAGCGCCAATGACCAAACTGACCTATTTTTCTTGATTGCAAATTAAAACAGCAAATCGTCTTCTTTCTATGATAATATTTCTAATAAGAGGGTGGTTTGGGGAAGAAAATTGCGGCTGGACAGTCTAAGAAAAAAGACGGTTTGACGACGAGGAGATCTGTTTTGTTTGCCATTATCAAACCATCTACTGGTATAACTTTCTGTTTTAATACCTTTTTTAATACCTGTGACGATATCTGTTTAGGTAGCAAATCAAATTCGGCGGCTATTTTGCCTGCCCACGTCGAAATCATGACCTTTATTGGTTTAACTGATTCTTCGCTTTAACGGCTAACGAGTTTTCTGTAGTGAATTCGATTAAATACACAATAATAATACTTTTGCTGCTATTGGCTGGATTAAATTCAGCCCAGGCGGCCACCCTTTCTGCCAAAGAATTTAACGCTGAACATCAACGCGGTGTCGCGCTCGCGCGCGCTGAAAAATATGAAGAAGGCTTGACGGTGCTGCGTTCTTTACTAAAGCAAGATCCCAAAAACTACGTTGTCAATCGAGACATTGTCATTATTACGACCTGGATGGAAAATTGCCCGAAAGCGTTACAACAATACAAACACATCCAAACGCACCCCAAACAGGAGTCCTATTTACTGGGTCCTGTTAGTCAGTGCCTCTATGAAACCGGCAATAAAAAGCAGGCTTTTGATAAATTGGAATCCGCAATCGCCCAATGGCCTGATGACAATGAACTCAAAGAAATACGTTCTGAGTTAAAACGACGCGAAAAAGAAGCCTCCGCGCCAAAATCAGACATAAGGCTATCCGTTGGTACCAATGAATCGGATCAAGGAAATCAGGAATGGTTTCTTGCTACACGTTATAACAGAAAATTAAAAGATAACATTCAAATATATGCACGCCTTCTTACAGTACGAGCCGATGACCCACGGTTTGAGACAGGTGATCTTAATCGAGTGGGCGTGGGTACAGAAATAAACTTGCATGAACAATGGAATTTGATCCAGGATTTTTCGTTTGATATTGACCGTAGCGGTGAAGGCGGCAGCACCACTACAATTATTCATTCACCAAATTCAAAGTGGTCATTTAATCTTGGCTATGCATCGTTTGCTGAAGACCTGCCTTTAAGAGCAAGAGCGGAACCCGAACCCATTGATGCCAATCGTGTTTCGACCAGTGCTGATTTTCATACAGAAGATTATCTTTGGACATGGTCAGCATCTGCTGCGCGCTATAATTTTTCTGACAGCAATAATCGGCAATCAATATCCACCGCACTAAGCTATGCCTATGTATTACGAAATGATTGGGAGCAACGCGTGATTTTTGATATTTATAAATCGGCTAATTCCAATGATGATTCTGTTGTTTATTATAATCCCAAAAATGACTTAAGCATCGGTCTAACACACCAGCTTGATATAGTGTATGACTCGCGATTTAAACGCCATGTCGATCACCTGTATGTTTCTCTGGGCAACTATAAACAAAAAAACTTTAGTGGCAAAGGAACATGGGGTATTCGGTTCGAACAAGAATACGACTTTGATGATACGCATTCATTCGGATTTAGTGTTGCATTCAATCAACGCGTATATGATGGCAATCGGGAAGATCAAAGATCTTTCTTAGTCAGCTATTCCAGGAAACTATAACAAACATGACACGATTGACCATAGCATTTCTATTTTTCTTCTATAGCATGAGCTATAGTATGAGTTGCATTGGCAATGATCTCACCGTGCTGACCTACCACGATATAGCCATTAACAAAAACAATAATCCATACACGGTTAACCGGTCAGAATTTGTTGCGCAGATGGATTATTTAGCGCAAAACGGCTATCAGCCGATTTCACTCGCGTATTTAGAAAAAGTCAGAGCCGGCAAGGCCAAGCTACCGGACAAACCAGTAATACTGACATTTGATGATGGTTTAAAAAGTTATTCTAATTTTGTTGTCCCCCTGTTAAACATATACAAATATCCATCCGTATCCAGTATTGTGACAGGGTGGTTAGATGGTGAAAATGTGCCCCCAGAATACGTTAAGCAGCTAATGAGCTGGGCGCAAGTACAAAAAATTAGTAAGTCACCTTTGGTTGAGATCATTTCGCATAGTCATAATCTACATTACGGAATTCAGTCCAACCCACAAGGCAACACGGCAGCTGCATCGATCACACGACAGTATTTTCCGGAAAAACACGATTACGAATCCGAAGCATTATTTCATAAACGCATTTCACTCGATTTAAAAAAATCGGCATCTAGAATCAAAAAAAAGCTTAATTACTTTCCCAAAGCGATTGCCTGGCCTTATGGCTATTCCAATTCAGTCATCACGAACATCGCAAAAAAACAAGGATTCGAATTCCAGCTTACGCTTAATGACGGCCCAGCTCATTTTAAAAAACTGCCGATGATAAATAGGTTTATGATTTTTAATAACACATCGATCGACGAATTCATTGCAGGAGTGAATTATACTAACAAGCAAAGCAACGAATGGCGATTCGTTGAAATTCAGCTTGATCCATTTAAGGATAAAAATGCGGTACAACAAGAGAAACTCTTATCAAATCTACTCGACCGTCTTGAAGCAATCGGCGCTAACATGGTGATTGTATCACCCTTTACTGAAGATCGTTCCCAGACTTTTTTTGTCAACGATGAGTATGAGTTAACAACCGATATCCTCAATAGGACGCTGCATTTAATAAAAACAAAATTACTGGTGGATCAGATATATTTAAAATTATCCGGCGACTTAAACCTCGACGACTTAGATGCTTTTTATATTCAACTTGTCAGATTAAACTGGTTTACCGGCATCATTTTTACTGACAAACCAAGCGTCAGGACGTTAAACACTATTAAGTCGATAACCAAACGCTATCGTGATGATATGAAATACGGATCATTTGGTTCACCCAGTGACAATTCATTATACAACCCCAAGCTGTATGATTTTGTCATATACCGTATTAACGAAAAGTCATGGAATAAAAAGGCGAGAAAAATCGCAACTATGCTGGATGGAAAACCGGAAAAGACCTATTTTATGTTGGATCACTTCAAAAAACCAGGCTCAGGTTTTCTCACCGAATCCATGAAGACACTCAGAAAAGCGGGTGTGAAGCATTATGGTTTTAACCCACTTGACTATTATATTGATACACCAGATGACACCGTATTGAGCAAAGAACTTACAACTGGAACCAAAAGGAACTTATGATTTAGTCATGGACGCCTATTTGAAAAATTATCAAAGGTTCCCTGAGCAGCAGTGGAGGATAGTTGTGTGGAACTGATATTATTTGTATTTATATTCTTTTATCCGTTACTCATGGCGATTTATTGGATGACTGGCGCGATTATATTTTTTAATCGCCGAGAAAATCGCAATTCAAAACGCCCGGAACTGGAAAGTTACCCTAAAGTGGCCATTCTCGTTCCCTGCCACAATGAAGCGACCTGCATTTCAGATGTTATCACGCAGCTGGCAAATAACGACTATCCGTCATTTGAAATTATCGCAATCAATGATGGCAGCTCGGATAAGACCGGCGAAATATTAAAATCGCTGACAGAAAAAATAGATTCCCTCAAAGTCGTTAATCTAACAAGGAATTATGGAAAAGCAATGGCCCTGAAATCGGGGGTGATGGCTTGTACATCCGAATTTGTGATGTGTATTGATGCGGATGCCTTGTTAGATAAAGATGCGTTATTCTGGATGATCAAACATTTCCAGGATGGCCCCCGGGTTGGCGCTGTCACAGGAAATCCCCGTGTTATAAATAAAACAAGCTTATTGTCGCGCATTCAAATTGGAGAATTTTCGGCAATTGTTGGTATGGTAAAACGCACCCAACGAAACATTGGGCGCGTATTTACAGTTTCGGGCGTAAATACCTGTTTCAGGTTGACTGCATTACACGACGCGGGCTATTGGTCACCGGAAACAGTAACAGAAGATATCGACATCAGTTGGAAACTGCAACTACGGTACTGGGACATACGTTACGAACCCCGCGCAATCACCTGGATACTGGTTCCTGAAACCCTAAGTTCGCTTTGGAAACAACGCTTACGTTGGGCGCAAGGCGGCTTTGAAGCCGCGACAAAGTTCGCAAAAGATATCTGGAAATGGAAAAACCGCCGCATGTGGATAATTGGTATCGAATACTGGGTAAGCCTGCTATGGTGCTATGCACTCGCCTTTACCATTTTGTGTTGGGCCGCAACACACACATTGCCTGCCAATATGTGGCCCGAATCGCTACAAATTCAGACTTTAATACCTAAGTGGCCAGGTGTTATCCTGGCGATCGTGTGCCTGCTACAGTTTACTGTGGGGCTGGTTATCGACAGCATTTATGAAAAACGCGGATTATTTCGCTATCTGT
>CAZWBV010000056.1:0-2746 GCA_964632225.1 uncultured Gammaproteobacteria bacterium
CTCGCGCTTGCGCAAGGATTGTTCCAACCTCGGCTCGAATGGCTGGATTTAGCGGAAAACCTGGTGATGTTAAAAATCATCATGCATCTTTTTCTGCCGATCTTTGGGCTGGTGATTATTGAGCAATTGTTTCGCGTGACTGATAGACGTTTTCGTTGGGCGATCAAGTATTTGTTTATTGGTGTGGGTGGGATATTTGTTTACGATATAATACTTTTTTCCAATGCGATCTTGTTTGGCGGATTAAATCGTGAACTGTGGGAAGCCAGGGGGTTTATTAACCTGATTGCGGTACCGTTGCTGGTTATTTCCGTCGCGCGCAATCGTGAATGGTCGCTTGAGATGTTTGTCTCGCGTGATGTGGTTTATCATTCGACTGCGATTGCCGCCAGCGGTGTTTATTTAATCATCATGGCTGTTGGTGGGTATTATATACAGGAGTATGGTGGTTCCTGGGGTGGTTTGGTGCAAACCATTTTCTTGGCATTGGCGGTACTGGTGTTGCTAGTAGTATTATTTTCAGCACAGTTACAAACACAATTACGCGTATTTCTTGGCAAACATTTTTTCAAAAATAAATATGACTACCGTCATGAATGGCTACGATTAACCGAGGGCTTAACAAATCAACAAAGTGATGCGAATAAATTTGAGACAGCAATAAAAGTAATCGCAAAAATAGTTGATTGTCGTAGTGGATTGCTGTGGCTTCAGGATGAAACGGGTGGTTTTCGTAATAAGGCCGGTTGGCAATTACCGCAAGTTGATGAAGTAGAGGGTGGGGAAAGCAGTTTGGTGCTGTTTTTGAGACAAAAAGCGTATGTCATAAATATCAGCGAAATATCAACCAAAGCAGAAGAATATACCGATTTATCGTTATCAGGCTGGCTAGCCGCAATACCGAAAGCATGGTTGATTATTCCATTACATGGGCAAGTTTCTTTGATGGGATTCGTTGTTCTGGCTAACCCATTGGTTAGCAAAGTTATTAGTTGGGAAGATCGGGATTTACTAAAAACGGCAGCCAGGCAAGTGTCGAGTTATTTAGCTGTGTTGAAAACGTCAGAGGCGTTAGCCGAAGCCAAACAGTTTGAAGCATTTAACCGGCTTTCAGCTTATATGGTGCATGATCTGAAAAATGTTGCAGCGGAGTTGGCGCTTATTGATTGCAATGCGGATAAACACCGAGCAAACGAGGCCTTTATTGATGATGTATTTGATACTGTAAAAAACACCTCCAAAGATATCCATCGCATGCTTGAGCAGTTTAAAAGCAAACGTGCACTAAATGGCAAACAAGATGTGGTTGATTTGTATCAATTGGTTACCGATGTAGCAGAGAAAATGCAAGATAGTGAACCTGTGCCGAGGTTGAAAACTTCCGCTAACATTCATTTAGTCGTCGCCGAAAAAGACCGACTGGCTGTGGTATTACGACACTTGATTGATAACGCGCAGCAAGCAACCTCATCCGATGGTTGGGTGAGAGTGGCATTAAAAAAAGGAAACGAGACTAATATTGTGAATATAGAGGATAGCGGTTGCGGAATGGACGCGAAATTTATACAAGAGCGTTTGTTCAGGCCTTTTGATACGACAAAAGGAAATGCGGGGATGGGAATTGGCATGTTCGAAAGTCGTGAATTTATCAGAAGCCTGGGTGGTGATATCCAGGTAACAAGTCAACCTGGGGAGGGTACTGCGATAGTGGTGCACTTACCTGCTTATCAGGAGCAAGCTCGGTTATGATATCTTTAACAAAAATGCCGTTGAAGTCATTGCTGGTGATTGAAGACAATCCCGGCTTGCAAAAGCAGCTTAAGTGGTCGTTTGAAGGTTATGACGTGCTCATTGCCGGAGATCGAACTTCCACAAAAAAACAATTAGTTGAGCACCGACCTGCGGTGGTGACATTAGATTTGGGTTTGCCACCGGACCCGGCGAATGCCTCGGAAGGTTTTGCCGTATTGGAAGAAATTCTTCGTGTTGCCCCCCATACTAAGGTCATCGTCGTCACAGGTAATGATGATCGACAAAACGCATTACGTGCAATTTCTATGGGTGCCTATGATTTTTACGAAAAGCCAATTGATCCGGGTATTCTTGGTTTAATCGTTGATCGTGCCTACAAGTTATGGCAGTTAGAAGATGAAAATCGTCGATTGGCCGAGCAGGATGTATCGCCACTGGATGGCATTGTGGGTGCCAGCCCACAAATTCAAGCGGTGTGCCGTATGGTAGAGAAAATTGCGCCTTCACAAGCGACTGCGTTAATTTTAGGCGAAAGTGGTACCGGAAAAGAGTTATTTGCCCGGGCATTGCATAATCTTAGCCAACGCAAAGATAAACCCTTTATGGCCGTTAATTGTGCCGCTATTCCTGAAAACCTGCTGGAAAGTGAGTTATTCGGTTTTGAGAAAGGTGCATTTACCGGCGCGGTAAAACAAACACCTGGCAAAATAGAATACGCCGATGGCGGCACGTTCTTTTTGGATGAGGTGGGTGATATGCCCTTGGTTTTGCAGGCCAAGATGTTGCGCTTTTTGCAGGAACGTGTGGTTGAACGTGTCGGTGGGCGTGCGCCGATTCCTATCGATGTACGTATTATCTGTGCAACTCACCAGGACTTGGAAAAGCTAATTGCTGAGCAGGTATTTCGACAGGATCTCTATTACCGGGTAAGTGAAATTATTATCGAGATCCCGCCTTTGCGTGATCGTGAAGGCGATAGGGTCTTATTAGCTCG
>CAZWBV010000056.1:2756-11622 GCA_964632225.1 uncultured Gammaproteobacteria bacterium
GGGCGTTGCTGGAAAAACAAAGCCGCAAAAACGGGCGCTCGTTCCGAGGCTTTACTTCTAAGGCCTTGGAAGGAATTGAAGCGTACCCCTGGCCGGGTAATGTACGCGAACTTGAGAACAAGGTAGGTCGAGCTGTGATACTGGCTGAAGGTAATCGAATTGACGTTATGGATCTTGGTATAAACCAGGATGTAGAACCAGTGCCACTGAATCTTAGAGAAGCCCGTGAACAGATTGAATTAAAAATTATTCAGCGTGCGCTTGCGATTCACAATAACAATATTTCGCATACCGCAGCGGCACTGGACGTCAGTCGGCCTGCTTTATATCAAATGATGAAAAAGCTAGGCTTAAATAGTGATAGTGTTTAGAGTGGGCGTCTAGAAATGCCCGCAGGTGCTGAGGTAACACAAACATCTGTGGTTTTACGCAGTTATTCCTGGCATTTTGCGGGGTTGTTAGTTGGGTTTTTCTTGCTACTGATAGGGGTTCTTTATCAGGATACCGTGTCGTACCTGGTCAGTATTTGGAATCAGCTTGAGACGGGTGAATTTGCACATGGTTATCTGGTACTGGCCATCAGTGTTTACCTTGTCATTCGTGATCGGGGAAAGCTAGCCGCCATTTCAGCTATGCCAAATTATTGGGGACTGGTTGCGATTGCTGCAAGTGGTTTTTTTTGGATGCTGGGTGCCATCAGTGATGTTATGTTGCTACAGGCCGTGTTTCTGGTTTTTTTGATATTGGCAACTGTTTGGGCTGCGCTGGGTAGTCAGGCCACCAAAATCTTGATGCTACCGGTGTTATTTATTTTTTTTGCGATTCCGGTTTGGTCATTGTTATCACCTTTATTACAGGTGTTTACACTTGATGTGGTTTATAAGCTTATTCGACTGCTCGGTGTGCCTGCACTGCGCGAACAGCAAAATATCATTTTACCAGCAGGGCAGTTAGCGATTGAAGGCGCTTGCAGTGGGCTGCGATATTTACTGGCGGCGTTGACGTTGGGTGTTTTGTATGCGTATTTGAATTATTCTCGATTACGCTCCCGTGTGATCGTGGTGGCTGTTTGTGCGGCAGTTGCGATTTTGGCAAATTTACTGCGTGTGTTTATCGTAGTTTATCTCGGATACACGTCGGATATGCAGCATCCCTATATTTATGATCATCTCAATCTGGGGTGGATTTTATTTGGTGTAATGGTCTTTACTTTACTCATCATTGATGTGCGTTTAAGCAGACGGCGCAACAGGCAGCACAAGGCATTCAGCAATAAAACTGGGGCTAAAAATTCTGAGACTAAAATAGCCAACGTTCAAAAGAATGATATTTCGCTGGGGGGGTTGCAAAGCAATTCGGTTGCGACGGTCTCTGCAATTACACTGGGCACACTTGTCACGCTGTCGTTTGGTCCCGCATTGACTTATAAAATGCAAAATCAGATGGGCGTAATGGCAGAATCAGTTTCTTTTGAATTGCCGACAATTGATACACAATGGAAAGGTCCTGCGAAGTCGGAATTCGACTGGACACCGCAGTATCAGGGAGCAGTCAACAGAAAAGCGACCTATGTTAATAAAGAACTAAATCGGGATAAAACAATATATTTATATGTTGCGTATTACCTGGCGCAACACCAAGGAAGTGAATTAATTAATGATCGCAACAATATCGGCAATGGGGGTATTTGGAAAACGTCCTATATGCGGAATCGAGTAATAAAACGAAAAAGCAACAATGTCCTGGAGCAATCCTTGAGAAACACACTGGGGCAACGACGGTTGGTATGGTACTGGTATCAGGTTGCTGGTTATTCTACATCGAGTGGCTACATAGCCAAACTATTACAAGCATGGGGTGTATTAACGGGCAATACGCATGCAGCCATGGTAGCCGTTGCAATAGATTATGATGAAAACGTTAGCGACTCAAGAGATGATTTATCGTCATTTCTGGGCGTGGCGCAATCCAGAATTATTCACTTATTAGGCAACGAAATTTAGAAAAACATAAAAAATTTAGAAGAACATATTGAACAAAAACGATTTACGGAGAAAATTATAATGAAAAAATTACTCGTTTTCGGTTTAGCATTAAGTGTGGTTTTTGCTGTATCGTTATTAAGCGCATGCAATGATTCAAAAAAAGAAAGTCAAAAGTTGGTAAGTGTAGCCAAACAATACATTGAAAAACGGGACTTACGTGCAGCAACAATAGAATTAAAAAATGCACTACAGGAAAATACTGAAAATGCTGAGGCGCGCTTCCTGTTAGGAAAAACCTATCTGCAAACAGGTGATATGTCTTCGGCGGAAAAAGAATTACGCCGTGCAAAGAAAAATAAGTGGAATGAAGAATCAGTACAAGTTCATTTGGCAGAGTCGTTATTACGGCAGCAAAAATATAGGGAATTAACTAAGGAAATTGTAGCAGAAAAGACTTTTTTAGCTTCCACACAAAGCAATTTGCTGGGTATGACTGCAATCGCTCAAGCTAATTTAGGTCAAAAAGAAAAAGCGATTAAGTCACTTACTGAAGCTGAAAAAATAGATAAAAATGCGCAGTGGGCACTGCGTGCCAGGGTAGGATGGTTCATGCAGGAAAAAGAACTGGTATCTGCCAGTGATGCACTAAAACAGGCGTTGGTGGTTTTTCCGGACAATCAGGACATGTGGTTGATGGGTGCTGAGATAGCCAATACCATGGGTGACAGTAAAGTCAGCGAAGCGGCTTTAAACAAAGTGCTTGAGTTGGAACCCGCTAAAATAACGACATCGTATGGATGGCGTGCACGTTTGGGATTAGCGCGTTTGTTGATTTCCAATGAGAAATTTATACAGGCGCAGAGTGAACTGGATTTTCTGTTAAAACGCAATGCTAAAAATCCTGAAGCAAATTACCTGACTGCGTTAATTGCATATAAACAAGACAACAAAGATGTTGCCGAAGCGAAATTACTGCAAGTATTAAAAGTCGCACCTAAATATCAACCCGCTTTGTTGCTATTAGGCCCTATTCAATACGCTAAACGGAACTTTGAGCAGTCCGCCTATTACCTTTCTCAATATGTTGCTGCTGTGCCTGAAAATAGTGAGGCGCGTAAGTTGTTAGGTCAATCTTATATGGCGTTGGGGCAACACGACGAAGCGCAGGCAATTCTTCGGGCCGGTGTCGGTGATCCCGATCCAGAGTTGATGGCATTAATCGGTTTATCCGAACTGCAGAGAGGTGAGAAAGTAGCCGGTATCAGTGAGTTGGAAAAAGCCGTGAAGGCCGCACCCGATAAATTGTCTATACGGTTAACTCTCGCCAAAGCGTATATCGCCAGCGGTGAAACCAGCAGCGCCATTAATGAACTTCGTAATTTGCAGGATAATCCCAGTGTCGGGCTTGATGCACAACGACTGATTATATTAGCGCATATGCGTAACAAAGCGGTTGATAAAGCGCTCAAATTGGCACAGCTTATGTACAAAAACCATCCGCAAGATCCCGAGATAATTGCTGCACTTGCAAATGTTTATGTCTCTACTGGCGATAGAGAACAAGCTCGTCAGTATTTTGGAAAGGCACTGCAAGTTAAACCGGATTATGTTGCGGTTACGATGGTATTAGCGCGACTTGATGAACTCGATGGGAAACTAGAACTCGCAAAAGCACGCTATGAAAGCCTACTTGAAATGGAGCCGGATTCCGCCCCAGCAATGTTTGCACTCGCCAGGTTATCCAATCGTGCAGGAGATCAACAAAAGACAGGCGAATGGTTAGAAAAATCACATCAGGCTGCACCTAAAGAAATTTTACCCCAGGTTACACTTGCTGATTATTATTTGAAGCAAAAAAAGCTGGATAAAGCTGAGAAAATAGTCAATCAACTGATTGAGAACAATCCGCGTCACCCATCGACACTGGCGTTACAGGGTAAAATTTACTTACTGAAAGGAAAATTCAATCAAGCGTTAGTGCCATTAAATGAGCTGGTAAAAATCGCACCTAAATCTGCCGCCGCCTATATTTTATTGGGAGAGGCCTATCTTGCGGCGTCGAGTTTGGAGGAAGGCAGTAAAGCATTTGAGAAAGCGCTTGAGAATCAGCCAAAGAGTGTGATTGCGTTAAACAATCTGGCCTGGTATTACGATCAGAAAAAAGATCCCAGAGCGGTAGAGTATGCCGAACAAGCATATATACTTAAGCCAGAGAATCCAGGCATTCAGGATACCTATGGCTGGATACTTGTACAAAACGGCCAAGTTGATGAAGGGCATAAATTATTGGTGGAAGCATCCAGGCAGTTACCAAAAATGGAAGAGGTTAGCTACCATTTAGCCGTTGCAAAACTAGAATTAGGCGAAAAGAGCGAGGCGCTTGCGATACTTCGGGAGTTGGTTGATTCAGGTAGAGATTTTCAAGGTAAGGAAAATGCGCGGTTGTTACTTAAAAACTGACGCGGATAAAAAACCGGGTATACGCCCGGTTTTTTATATATACCCGTAGCAGGTAGATTATGCCGATTAAGCTGTATGGAATTTGCGTGACAAGCCAATTCCCACCAGTCCAATACCTAACAGAAGAGCAATACCGGGTGCGGGCGCGGAAGCAGTTGCCGAAGTTGCAGAAAAGTTGAAAGTTGATCCATTATTGTTGGCGGTAAATGTCCAGTTTCCGACAGCAGAATCTAAGCCAGCTGTTGTGCTGTTAACCACGCCTATGCCAGAGAGAGCAATTTCATTTGCAACTTGGGAATCGATGTTAATCGCAGTCAGGTCAAAAGAAAAACTACCGATTGACCACAACCCATTAACTGCCGCAAACGGATTAATACTGAAGTCGTTGTAGTTTGCTACGTCTGTAGCTGCAATTCCTTCAGCGGCAAAATCACCAGTAATGAGTCCAGTGACAAGGGCGGTGTTGTTATCGTTTATCCCACCAAAACTTGTGATATTAATAAACGTAGCAACATTAAGACCGACCTCAGCGCCTGCTCCATCTTCCGCTTTATATGCTCCCGAGAAGCCTATTGATCCAGAAATAGGAATAGCCACTGCAGTGCTTGTGAGAAGCATAGACCCAATAAGACATGTTGCTTTTATAATCTTGTTCATTTATCAAACCTCTTTCGTATTTATACTTAATATTAAAATATCCATGGCGACACACTAGCGATATTAGCAAGTGTTATGCCATGTTTGTAATGCATTGAAATTATGGAATAAATTTTATATTTATCGAAATCGGTATCACTATCTGTAAACTATAGTGACATGTGTCTGCTGGACAAATGTTGTAAATATAATTACCTTCGTAGGAATTACATGTAAAACATTGCGTTATATTATCTATACTAAGTGATAATATAACTAACATTTGCGATGATGTGTTTGTAACGGCAAATTTTATTCGCAACGCAACTTCAGATAATATCTTTCTTCCCGAAGTGAAATGCATTACTATCTGCACTTTACACTAGCTAGAGGACTAATAGACTGGATAGTTTTCACGCGCATACCCACATGCTCATGTGATTTTGAGATTCAGAAATCACTCTAATATATCTGTGTAGCGCAATTTAGCTGTATTAACTTAAATATTCGATTAAGTGCACTCAAGAGTACTGCTAATTTTGCTTTATGAAACTTGAGCATGCTGGTTGAGGCGCGTTCTTTTCACGGCCGACCTGCAGAATAAGCTTTTGGAATACTCTCAATTTTGTGTACATCGTAGATTATAATTAATTGCATCTACATCTAAAAATGATTGGTAATAATAATAATATGGAAAATGCACGGAAGAGACTGGTTTTTTGTCTGGTAGTTTTTATCTTAGTATTCAATTCCGGTTGCGCAAATTCTCCTCAAAAAATAACTGCTGATGCGCGAGTTACTGTACCCGTTAAGTCTGAATATTTAATTGGTCCCGGCGACACCTTGCAGATTTTTGTTTGGCGTAACGCTGATTTATCGGTGACTGTACCGGTGAGACCTGATGGTAATATTTCCATTCCTTTGGTTGAAGATATTGTAGCCAACGGTAAGTCGCCTACGGTACTGGCGCGCGAGTTAGAGAAGCAATTGTCAAATTATGTTCGCAACCCGGTTGTCACTGTCATCGTCACGGATTTTATTGGGCCATTTAATAAACAGGTTAGAGTGATCGGACAGGCGACCAAACCGCAAGCGTTGCCATACCGCCAAAATATGGCGTTGCTCGATGTGATGATACAGGTAGGTGGCTTAACCGATTTTGCTGCGGGTAATAAAGCCAAAATAATCAGGCGAATTAATAATAAAAAAATTGAATTTAATGTCAGGCTTGAAGACTTGATGCAGGTTGGGGATATTAGTGCGAATTTAAATATGCATCCAGGTGATATTCTGATTATTCCGGAAACCTGGTTTTAATTTTATTCATCCGACGATGTCAGGCAGTGGGAAATGATTAATTCGATAACCCAAGTATTTACTCATGCATATGGCATGTGGCGCTATCGTTGGGTTGCGCTTTTGTTTGCGGCAATAGTTTGCATCGGTGGTTGGGCGGTTGTGTTTTCACTACCGGATAAATTCGAGTCCTCTGCGCGTGTATCCATCGATACGGCATCAGTATTGAAACCCTTGTTGAAAGGTTTAGCCACTGATAATGATGCGCTTAATCAGGTGACATTAATTACGCGTATTTTACTTAGTCGGCCTAATTTGCAAAAGGTGGCAAGGGCGACTGACATGGATTTGCGGGTAGACTCCCCAGAGGAAATGGAATCACTGCTCAGGCGATTGCACAATAATATCAAGATTACACAGCCATTTAGCAGCAAATATAGTCGTAACAGTAGTTCTATACTCTATTTTGACATTGCGTTCACTGATAGAAATGCCGAGACAGCACAAAAAGTAGTACAGACTTTAGTGGATACATTGATAGAAGATACCTTAGGCAAAAGCCGTACTGATACGGGCGACGCGCAAAAATTTTTAATTAATCAGATAACAGAATATGAACAGCAACTTATACTGGCAGAGCAACGTTTAGCGGCGTTCAAAAAGGAAAATGTGGGTTTGATGCCAGGTGAAGGCGGAGGTTATTATGCTCGGTTGCAGGCTGCAGTAGAGGCAATGGAAAATATTCAGCGAGAATATGAGTTGGCTGAAAGAAAACGTGATGTACTAAAAAAACAGCTAGAAGGTGAAATACCGGTACTGGGTGAAAATACCAAAATAACATCAATTAATGAGAAAGTGGGTGAGTTGCAAATTGAGCTTGATGCGTTGTTACTTAAGTTTACCGAGAAACATCCAAGTATCCAGGATTTACGCAGCAACATTGTCCAGTTGGAACAAAGGAAAATATATGAATTAAAAAAGAAAACGACGTTGAACGATGTTTCCAGCGGGAATGATACGAACACATTGGAAATTAATCCGGTGTATCAAAATGTAAAAATTGCACTAGGGGAAACAGAAGTTGAAATAGCGGCGTTATGGGCAGAATCTACAAATAGCAAAAAACGCGTTGAAGATCTAAAAAAACTGGTCGACACAGTACCGGAAGTGGAGGCGAAGTTAGTGAGTCTGGATCGAAATTACGATGTTATCAAGGATCAGTATCTGCTTATGTTGGCACGTTTGGAATCGGCAAAGCTATCTGAAGATGTGCGTGTGAGTAATTTTGATATTAAATTTCAGATCATTGAGCCGCCGATTATCCCTTTTTCACCTGTTGGTCCACATAGATTATTATTTAACACGGCGGTGCTGGGTGTGGGTTTACTCGCAGGGGTTGGGCTTGCTTTTTTACTGAATACGATATTCTCTGCTTTTATTACAACAAAATCCCTCGGTGCTATTGCTGGTTTTCCTGTGTTGGGTAGGATCAGTATGGCATCTACTCCTGTAGAGGTGAAGCAGCGTAAGCTTGATCATGCTTTGTTTGCAACTGCGATGGTGTTTTTGTTGATTATTTATGGTGGTGCCATCATTTTTCAAAACGAAGGTGTACAGCTAGTACAACGTCTGGCTTTGGTAAATTAGGATGTGGTGAATTAGAGTCAAGGTGGGTAGTCGTTTTGAACAGCATTGAAAAAATGATGAATGAACTGAATCAAAAGAGCCAGTCGGATCCTGTGGAGCGCGATGATGGTTTTGTCTCAGCGAATTTTTCTAGTGATTATGATTACTATGGCACAAAAGATGGTGCAAAAGACGGCGCAAAAGACAACCTGGTAAAACAAGTTAAT
The DNA here is from genome assembly GCA_964632225.1 of uncultured Gammaproteobacteria bacterium. GTDB lineage: Bacteria > Pseudomonadota > Gammaproteobacteria > SG8-11 > SG8-11 > JAADIM01. Next base: position 10,987 of record CAZWBV010000056.1, read on the forward strand.
AAAGATTCTGCTGCTGCTACACCTGCAAGTATACCGGAGTGGGACTCAATATTGGCTGATGAATATCGACGCATAAAACGTCCATTGTTGAATAATGCGTTTGGTAGCCAGGCAGCGTTAATAGAAAATGCCAATGTCATTGTTGTAACAAGTTCAGTGCCGGGAGAGGGAAAATCGTTTACAGCTCGAAATCTGGCGCAGAGTATTGCGTTGGAGCGAGACAAAACGGTATTACTGGTTGATGCAGATGCCATCAAATCAAGCCTCTCTAAAACAATGAATTTAGCACAATTAACAGGGCTTGTGGACGTGCTGTTAGATAAGACGTTGGACCTAGAGAGCGTAACCGTTGACACAGATTTGCCTTGCTTGAAAATGATACCCGCAGGTACGCATCATGAACACTTAGTCGAATTACTGGCGAGTAATCGGATGAAAGAAATCCGAAATGAATTTGCAAGTCGATACCCGAATCGGGTTGTTATTATTGACTCACCCCCTGTGTTAGTAACGCCTGAAACAAAAATACTGTGTGATTTGGCAGGGCAGATTGTTTTTGTAGTTGAATCAGGAAAGACGCCTCAAGTTTCTGTGCAGCAAGCGTTGGAATTAATTTCAGAAAATGCAGAGAAACCG
>CAZWBV010000057.1:0-11473 GCA_964632225.1 uncultured Gammaproteobacteria bacterium
TCACCGTTTTCAAAAATATTTCTTTTCGGTTTTCGACATAGGGGACAAGATGTACGTAACCATCCATGTTGATAACAAACACACGTTGATTACGGTATTTATCTCCATTCGGATGTTCAATATCGTCCAATAAGTCACCTTGTTGTATATAGAAAACAACATCCTCAAAAGAAATACCACGCTCAGCAATAAGCTGTTGGTTTTTCATGGGATTCCAATTTATTGGTTTCATACATCGTAGTGTAGCATAAATGTGTGCCTATTGGCATCAAACAGAAGGTTCTTTAGATGACTAACGAAGTTAGAGGGACACCGAAGTAGCAAACACTGATAACTTAACAATTTACGATGGGGCTCCCAAGAATGAACGCTTGCGCAAGAGGGCTTACCAGCCAGTAAGAAATGCGAGCTAGAGGAGTTTATTCGAAGTCCCGACCTGCATAAACCGCACACAATTCATTGATATTACTGTATTTATTCTAGAAAAACTTGAATAACAAAGAGACAGAACAATGAATTTCCACTAAATCATTAACAAGGGATAAGCAGGAATTATGGTGTTATTATATACATCTGGGTATTGCCCTACGGAGAGGGGGCAATGTAACAAACGCACAGTTCGATAATTCGGTGCAATAGTTTAACGCAAACGCAAACATGTCGAGAAATAGAATCCAATCAAAAACGGTTATTATCACCGCCTTCACGATCATCCTATCTGTGTTGCTTATTTTCATGGTGCTATGGATTAATTCTATCTCTACAAATGAGAACATCCTTAACGAACTCCATGAAGAACAAGGAGAACTTCTTAATATTTCAATAATGCGTAATGCCGCAGATAAACGCGTACTTAAACTTTATCAAATGGCGACCATCAAGGATCCGTTCGATCGCGACAAATTACAGATGCAAATACGTGAGTACGGCGCCATTTTTATTAAATCCCGCGATGCCTTATTAGCAAGTAGTATGGAAGCAAGAGAAATTACAATATGGAATAGAGCCAAAAAGCATTTGAATAAAGGCGCAGCATTACAACATGACATTGCCGGGTTAATTTTTAACGAGGAAATTCAAAAAGCACAGCAGTTGCTGACGGACGAAATGCTGCCAACCCAAGCTCTTTTTATGAAAGAACTGGACAACATGTTAACGGAATCGAACGAAGAAGTACTGTCAAAAATAGCAGCGGTCAAGAGAGAAAACCAAACCACCAATCTGCTGATCTTTTTCTTGGGCACATCTGCACTTCTTTTAGGTTTTCTCGCAACGGTGGTATTACGCCACACCAATAAAACTGAAGAAACCATGATGAAGCAAGGAAAACGTATTCGCTCATTATACGAAATATCATCAAGAACGGATTTAACTGCGGATGAACAAATTACGGAAACCCTGCGAATGGGTTGCCAATTTCTCGAAATGGAAATAGGCAAGGTAGGCGCACTCGATCCTGAAAAAAATACATCGACCTTTCTCAATACCGTCGCACCGCCAGAATTACCCATTAAACGAGGAAAAGTGCTGCCGCTGGATAAAACCTATTGCAATATCACGTTTAATTCACCCGGACCGATAGCGCTTCACCAGGTTGGCGCATCTGAATATAAAAATGAGCCTTGCTATAAATTTTTGGGAATGGAAGCCTATATAGGGACTACGTTGTATATTCACGGTAAAAAATTTGGAACCGTGCATTTTGTCAATCGAAAACCTCGCAGCAAACCTTTTACTGATGCAGATATAGATATGCTCAGCCTGATTTCCAGCTGGGTATCGGTTACATTTGAACGCCAAATAGTAAAAGAACAAATTCAAAAAGCAAAAGATGCAGCGGAAACAGCTAATCAATCGAAAAGCGAGTTTCTTGCGAATATGAGCCATGAAATACGCACACCGCTTACGGCTATAATTGGTTACTCGGAAATGCTAAACGATAAAAATCAATCGGAAAAAGAACGCAAGCATGATATCAACTCCATTATTCGTAGCGGAACACATTTGCAACAGATTATCAATGATATTCTCGATTTGTCAAAAATAGAAGCCGGTCAACTTGTTGTTGAACTTTTACCAACAACACCATTTCAGATAATTAACGAACTGGATGCAATCCTCGGAAAACGTGCACGCGACAAGGGGCTCGGATTTAATATTGATTACACCTACCCTCTTCCCAAATCAATATCAACAGACCCGACTCGATTTAAACAAATTCTTTTTAACATTCTGGGCAATGCAATCAAGTTTACTCAGAATGGTGAAATAAACATTACCGTAAGTTACTCACAAGCTGACAAAAAGCTGCGCGTTATTATTTCTGACACCGGTATAGGCATATCTTCAGAGGAAATGGCACACTTGTTTAAACCATTCTCACAAGGAGATTCATCGACGACACGTGAGTTTGGTGGCACTGGACTCGGGCTGTGCATTTCAAAACAACTCGCTAACAAGTTGGGCGGAGATATTATCTATACCAGCACCAAAAACATCGGCAGCAAATTTGAAATCACTATAGATGCCGGATCCGCTGATGAAATCGAGTTAATAGAAGAAATAAACAATTCTGACGTTGATGGCAAAGAGTTTGATAATGAAACGCAACTAATATCCCTCACTGGACGTCGAATATTGCTGGCAGAAGATAACCTGGACATACAGCAACTCATATCCACCTATATTCTCAAAACGGGTGCCGGTGTGTTTTTAGCTGACAACGGCAAGGCAGCTGTAAAAATGGCCGCCTCTGAAGATTTCGACCTCATATTGATGGATATTCAAATGCCCATCATGGGCGGTCTCGAAGCAATCACTCGTTTACGCAAGGAAGGAATCAAAACGCCTATCATTGTAATTACCGCCAACGCAATGAAAAACGACAAGGACAAGTGTATGGCAATCGGGGCCTCGGATTACATGACCAAACCGATTGACCTGAAACACTTTTATTCACTGTTGAAAAAACACCTCGACCCAAGTGATGCTGGCCGTCAGGATAATTTCAAGCAGGCCGTCACAACCTTTTCCTAGGAGCAGAACTTATTTTGAAGAGAAGTATATATCACCATAATACGCCTTTGCCGACAACCCGCTGTTGTCTGTATCGGTCATGATGGCTACCACATCGATTTCTGATATATCTGCATCATGGAAACGTTTAAAGTCTTGCAGTACATTTCGCTTATATGCTTTCCACTGACCTTCGCCCGCTGGCCCGGATTCAACTGAAATCATATGTGCATTGGATGTATAGGCGTTGGGCCAAGAATCGCCAACGGGCTGATTACTTGACCAAACATAATTAAGCGCTTTGGTGTTCCATACAAACAAACCACCTGACGAGACAACGTAAACCCGGGCGACATAATCATCGCCTTCTTTTGTTTTTTCATCTATGCCAGATAACACACTGTCTACTTTCCATGTCCAGTTTAAAAACGGTGTTTTCTTAAGATCGATGCTCACTTCTTTAAACAAGCCTGACGCTGCACCCGTGCTTTGGGCTGCGAGTACATACTTACCGTCCATTGAAACAATTTTATAACGTGTTTTTCCTTCAAATTCCTTTTCATCCCAGCCAGCCCGTTCCTGCTTTGAAAATTCAGCAACAAAAACGGGCGCTGAATAAACTAAAACGGGGAAAGATAGTAGAAATAACGCATATAAAAAATGACGAATAATTAACATAGATCACCTAACATTGATTGTAATATTGATAAAGCGACCACTGCGGCGGTTTCTGTACGCAACACACGTGGCCCCAAATGTATCACGTTAAACCCGGCTTGTATTGCCAGATCGTGTTCTTCCTGACTAATACCACCTTCAGGTCCAATCAACAAGACTATCAGCAGATTTTCATTGGATAACGACGTCACAAAAGAAGACAAACTTTGCTGCGCTTCGGGATGCAATAATAATTTAACGGTATTTACTGGAACAGATTTCGATATGCAGTCTTTAAAATCTTCAATCTGCTCCACGCACGGAATAATATTTCGTCCACATTGCTCACAGGCGCCATTAACCACCTTTTGCCAATGCGAAACCCGCTTTAACGCCCTATCTCCCTTTAGATTGACAACAGCACGTTCGGTATTGATAGGCTTTATCGCTGTCACCCCTAATTCGGTTGCTTTTTGCAAAGTATAATCCATGCGCTCTCCTCGCGACACGGCTTGCACTAAAGTGACGTTTAGCCTGGACTCCATCTCCCTGTTTGTAAATTCCGTTACGTCCACGGACACTTCTTTTTTATTTATTGTGTTTATGACAGCTTGATATTCACCGCCTTCGCCATTGAATAATATCACTGGCGATCCCGCAGTTAGTCGTAACACCTGAATCATATGGCGTGCCACAGGCCCATCGATGGTAATGGTTTTCGATAATTCGGAAAGCGGTAAAAAAAATCGAGGTAATCGCATAGACTCTATTACATTAATCAGTATCACTGGCAGTACAACATGTTAGTATACAGTCGATATGATTATGCAATTGACTATCACACAACCTGATGACCTTCATCTGCACGTGCGCGACCACGCCATGATGGACGTGGCGCTGTCTCATACTGCCCGCGTATTTGCGCGTGCGATAATCATGCCGAATCTTGCGACACCCATTACTACAACGCAGGCTGCGCTTGCATATCGGGATACTATCCTAATCGCTCTACCTAAAAACAGCAATTTTAATCCATTAATGACACTGTATTTGACGGATAATACACCAGTCTCAGAAATCGAAAAAATCAAATCCAACTCACATATACACGCTGTTAAATATTACCCTGCGGGTGCAACGACGAATTCAGATTCAGGTGTAAGCGACCTGAGCAAGACTTACAACGTGCTCGAACAAATGGAAAAATACGGCATACCTTTACTTGTGCATGGTGAAGTAACAGACCCTCGGATTGATATTTTTGACCGGGAAAAAATATTTATAGATCGGCACTTAACGACCCTCATTAACACGTTCCCATCATTACGCATCGTTTTTGAACATATCACAACAAAAGACGCAGTCGATTTCGTCAACGAGTCCAGTGAACATGTCGGCGCAACGATCACTGCCCATCATTTATTATTAAATAGAAGCGATATGTTAGACGGTGGTATTAAGCCACATTTATATTGCTTACCCGTATTAAAACGCGAAACCCATCGCGCTGCCCTATTGCAAGCCGCCACAAGTGCTAGCCCAAAGTTTTTTCTCGGTACCGACAGTGCACCCCATCCCATAAAGAAAAAAGAATCTGCCTGCGGCTGCGCAGGAATATATACGGCGCACGCTGCACTCGAGTTATACGCGGAAGTTTTTGAGCAGGAAAAAGCCTTAGATAAACTCGAGGGATTCGCCAGTCAGTTTGGCGCCGACTTTTATAAACTACCGCGTAACACGGGAGACATTACGCTGAAAAAATCGCCCTATACCATTCCTGATAGCTACCCTGTTAAAGATGATGCAATATACCCTTTACGTGCGGGTAAGTCAGTCGGCTGGACGGTGTTATAACTTTCTTCAGTTATAACTAAAGAAATTAGTAAACAACACTCACGTTGTAACCCTTTGCCCGCAACAGGTTTAATATGCCAGTTTCCCCTGGCAAATGAAGTGCACCGACGGCGATAAACGAATTGCCCTGATCCAGTTGATTCGCCATTCGATCCACCATACGCAGGTTTCTGTCCACCAGCAATCGCTTCATCAATTTACGGGTAATGTTGGTGTTGCCTTCTTTCATGTATTTTTCATTTAACACCACCAAACCACCGAGATCGCGCGCAAGATAGACCAGGGTCATCTCTTCGATCATTGCCGACAGTTTGTCGTGATTTTTTATCGTATCTTCCAATAAAATAACCTGCTCTTTCATTGGCATATTGTCAAAAATATCGAGTTGCTCTTTTACGGTCTCCAGTCCGTAAATCGGTTTGCCGTGACTGATCGCGTCATCGTAGAGCACCTTATCCAAAAATTGGCCGGTTTTACGCACGGGCGTACTTAAAGAAACAAACACAGCCCACGGTTTGAGAAGATTTACCATCGATTCTGGCATACCATAGCTTGCCATTAACGCCGAAGATTTAGCATACAATGACTCACCCAGTATGGTCTTTAAATTACGCCCATCCTTCAGCGTCATCATTGATATTGTATCCAGGGCAACCTGCGAATCCAACTTTACTTCCAGAGTGAAGCTGGATGCCGATTCAAATGTCTTTTTGATTACCGCAGGCATTAAAACAACTCTAGGATCTTCTGTATGCATCGTGCCAAATATGTGGCTGGGCTTCGTCTTATTCAACTGAGTATAATTAGACTCGATTTTCCATAATAAACCTTTTGTAAAGGCAGACGAAGCGAAGACCAAACTCGGCAATAGCAGCAAGCCCGTCAACAGCAACCAGTTTGAATAGAAATATATACGGTAATTCAACGTTAATTCTCGCCTTTAGTTAAATGTTAATCGCATCTTGTGCGAATTTGTTTTATCCTGCTGCCATGACAACAACGAATGCCTACACATCAATGACAAACCGATTCAGAGGGTTTCTCCCTGTGGTTATTGACATCGAAACAGGAGGATTTAATTCTGAAAAAGACGCACTGCTTGAAATTGGCGCTGTCTTGATAAAAATGAACACAAAAGGATTGTTGCACCCAGCGGATACCCTTTGCAACCACGTCCAGCCCTTTCATGGCGCAAACCTTGACCCGAAAGCACTTGCTTTCAACAAAATAGTACCCGATCATCCTTTTCGTTATGCCATCTCGGAAATAGACGCCTTAAAACAGTTATTCACATTTGTTCAAAAAGAAGTAAGTAAACAGCGTTGTTCGCGTGCGATATTAATTGGACATAACCCGGCATTTGACCTCAGCTTTTTAAAGGCGGCAATCAAACGCTGTAAAATCAAAAAACACCCGTTTCACTCATTCAGTACGTTTGACACCGCAACACTTGCCGGGCTGGCATTTGAAGAAACGGTATTATCTCGGGCCGTCATAAAAAGCGGTGAAGAATGGGATAACAGTAAAGCACATTCAGCCATTTATGACGCCGAACAAACTGCAAAACTTTTTTGTAAAATTGTAAATTTATGGAAGCAAAACCAGCCGAGCTGTTAATCTGCTTGGATAAAGAGAACTTAGATAAAAAAGCTTAGATAAAAAAGCTTAGATAAAAAAAGCTTAGCTAAAAGCTCAACTAGCCACTTTTTTTGTCGCCGTCGCCTCTTGCACCATCGTTTTTAATTCACCGCTTCGAAACAACTCCAGGGTAATATCACACCCACCAATTAGTTCGCCGTTGACATACACTTGTGGGAAAGTGGGCCAATCCGCGAAGCGCGGCAAGTTTTGGAAAATTTCAGGGTCTGCAATGACATTTATGTAAGCAAATTCAACACCGCAGGATTGCAATGCCTGCGCGGTTCGGCTGGAAAATCCACATTGCGGCAACTGCGGAGTCCCTTTCATGTAAATAACCACCGGATTCTCTTCTACTTGTTTTTTGATTCTTTCCAATACATCCATCTAAACCACCTCGTCTGACAATATTTTAAAAAGGCCCTGGAGACTATGAGCGCTATACTGGAGTCTAATCGTAAAGTTTCAAGATTAAAATATAACTTTAGTTGTGGTTTATTGGCCGACACTATTCCTTGCAAATAGTAAGCTAAAAAAGGGGGCTTTATGTGACGCTGTCCACATTTCGTTGCAACCAGCACTCCAATAAGGCCAAATGCCATAATTTACTGCCTTGCAACGGCGTCATATGGTCCTCAGGTGACGCCAATAATGCCGCAACATACGCAGGGTTATAGAGACCACGCGCCTGGCATGCGGACGAGTGCAGTATTGTCCTCATGAAATCATAAAATTCACCCCTGACATATTTCAATGCGGGCATCGGAAAATAGCCTTTTGGTCTATCGATAACCTCGTCGGGAATCAAGCCGCGCGCAATCGATTTGAGTGCAAACTTTCCGCCTGATTTTAATTTTAAGTGCGGTGGCATTTGTGCTGCCAGTTCAACGACATCCTGATCCAAAAAAGGAACACGTGCTTCCAGGCCCCAGGCCATCGTCATATTATCTACACGCTTAACGGGGTCATCGACGATCAAAGTCGTCACATCCAAATGAAACACTTTATCCATAAAGGTTTCCCCTTTCGAATCGGCCAGTCGCTTTTCAATTAACACAGAAGTATGGTCATCCCCCTGATATTTTTCAGAAACCACTTGCAGAAATTCATCATGCGAGCGATCAAAATAATGCGAACTAAATCGATGCAAATCTGATCCACTTTGTTGTTGCATTAGCGGATACCAAAAATACCCACCAAATACTTCATCCGCACCTTGACCACTTTGAACCACTTTGACGTCTGTTGAGACCTGTTCTGCCAGCATATAAAATGCGACCGCATCTTGCCCAAACATCGGCTCGGACATATTATCAATTGCGTCAGGCAGGCGCATCAGTACCTCATTATTCGGGATATGGATTTTTCGATGCTCAGTGTTAAATCGCTCTACGACCTGATCAGAGTATTCAAATTCGCTACCCAATTCTACGGCTGTATATTCAAACCCAATTGAGAATGTCAGAATTTTCTCCGTGCCCGCCTCACTGAGCAAACCCACCAAAAAAATTGAATGCAGGCCACCGGATAATAATATACCCACAGGTACATCAGCGATGATTTTACGCCGCTCAACCGACTGCCGTAATGCACCATGAATCGCCTCAACCCAATCTTCTTCAGAATATCCTTTTCGAGAACCATGTCGAGATCGACTGGCATCAAGTGTCCAGTATTTTTTTGTCTGTGTTTTTCCATACTGGTCGATCTTCATGTAGCTCGCAGGCGCAAGCTTTCTGACCCCATTAAGAATAGTTCTTGGTGCAGGTACCACGGCATGCAATGTAAACTGGTGATGCAAAGCAACAGCATCGACCGACGTATCAACATCGCCTGTCGTAATGAGCGCTTGCAAGGTCGATGCGAACTGAAAACGGCGGTCTGTATGACTGAAATAAAGTGGTTTAATACCCATCCGGTCACGCGCCAAAAACAATTCTTTTTTATTGGAATTCCATATTGCAAATGCAAACATTCCGTTTAAGCGTTTAACACAATCATCGCCCCAGGCATCATAGGCCTTAACAATAACTTCAGTGTCGCCGTCCGATTTAAATTGGTAACCCATCGATTTAAGTTCTGTTCGCAATTCTCGATAGTTGTAAATGGTGCCATTGAATACGACGACTAGATTTAACACATCATCGACAAGTGGCTGATTTGCTTTAGAAGATAAATCAATAATGGCGAGCCGACGATGGCCCAGGATAACCGGTCCGTTTTTGTATATGCCCCCCGAATCAGGACCACGATGGGCTAACTTCGCCATCATTCGCTGCACCGCACGTTCCTCCGGCGCTCTATTTTCAAAATTTAAAATACCGCTTATCCCACACATGGCTTTTTCAATTTACGGTTTCCTAACATCGCTTTCTTACCCTGTTATTTCTTAACATAATATCAACACACTCCCCAACCACCACCGCCCGGCGTCTTGATTGTCAGACGATCGCCTTTTTTTACTTGCATGGAAAATTTCCCAGGCATTGGTTTGTCATTTAACCTATTTTCACCTTTCAAACCCGCCCCACCACCGTGTATCCCCCAAGGTGCATGCGTTCTTCTTTCTGTAATAAGAGATACCTGCGTAGATTGCAAGAAAGTAAACTCCCGGATAATGCCATCTCCCCCGGCGTGATAACCTTCACCACCCGAACCCCTGCTTATTTCGTATCGAGTAACGCGCAACGGATAGGCCATTTCCAACACCTCAATGGGCGTATTTAACGTATTCGTCATATGTGACTGGACGGCGCTCAAACCAGGTGCCCGCTGATTCGCCCCTGACCCACCGCCGATTGTTTCATAATAATCCCAGGTATTGTTTTCCAAACGAGCACCCATCGCCAGGTTGTTCATCGTCCCCTGACTGGCCGCTGGCATTAAGTCGGGTACCGCTTGAAACAAGGCACCTGTCACCACATCAACAATGCGCATGCTGGTTTCCACATTTCCCGCTGCAACCGCGGCAGGACGTCGCGCATTGAGTAAGCAACCCGCAGGCGCAAATAACGTGATCGCACGAAAACTACCCGCACAAGCGGGGGTATGAGCCGGCATCAAACATCGAAAAACATAATATACCGCCGCGGCGGCAACTGATAACGGACAATTGATATTCCCCTTTACTTGTGCAGCAGTACCGCTAAAATCCACCTTTATTTTTTGTTTACTCACTTTGATTGATACATTTATTTTTATGTCTTGGTTCCCCATTCCGTCATCATCCAGCATATCCGTATAAGTGTAGTCACCGTCGGGTAAGGTTTGTAACGCGGCGCGGGCTAAACGTTGCGCGTAATTATTTAGCTCGGTTAACGCGGATTCAAAACGACTAACCGACAGCGATTCGATTAATCCTGTTAACCGTTTAACACCAATGCGGTTTGCGCTCATTTGCGCGGTGAAATCACCCTTACCTTCTACTCCATTTTGTTTAATCTGTGTCAGCCAGGAAAACACAGCCTCATCCAGTTCTCCTCCTTTGACAAGCCGTGTTGGGGGAATAAGCAAACCTTCCTGCTCAAGAGAAAACGAAATCGGCATGGAACCCGGCGACTGGGCACCGATATCAGCATGGTGCGCTCGGTTAGCAACAAAACCAGCAAGCTGCTCGCCTGCAAAAACAGGTGAAATGAGCGTGACATCCGGTAAATGTGTCCCGCCCAAATAAGGATCGTTAACCACCAGCATGTCGCCGCGTTGCCAACTAACCTTGTCAACAATGTCGTGCATTGCATACGCCATGCTGCCTAAATGAACGGGTATATGCGCAGCTTGTGCGCACAACTCGCCCTGCGTACTAAAAATTGCACAAGAAAAATCCAGCCTGTCCTTAATATTTAGCGAAAATGCAGCGCGACGCAACGTTGCCCCCATTTCCTCACAAATGGCATCCAAACGGCTGGAAAAAAGACTTAATTCAATGGAATCCATATTACTTTAACAAATACCCATAAGTGTATATATTGCAATATTTCAGCATACGCTTATAATGACCCACTAATTGACTTGGTTATATTAATATCATCTATGAGGGCACAAAAATGAACCCATTAAAATCCATCAACGGAACGATTATTTCAGGTTTTGTATTAGCTGTCGCGCTTGCGTTTGTGGCAAAAGCTATCATCAGCACCCAGATTTAACCCAAAATAAAGCACACACTCATTTCACACTAATCAGTAGATATATAATTTTTTACATCGCTCGCTCGGACGACAACCACCTAATACGACGTTGTCAGAGCGCCAGTTGCATAAACAAACGCACTAAAAATAGTTAGAGGACACTGTTATGGAATTTTCAT
>CAZWBV010000058.1:0-1953 GCA_964632225.1 uncultured Gammaproteobacteria bacterium
TCACAGATTGATTGTCCAAATTGTTCTCTTTGGCATTAAAGATGGTGATTTCTGTGGCAAAATCCTTTGCCTTTAAAATAATAGTTGGCGCAAAATCGGCCAATGACCGGTTGTCGGGTACCCTCCATCTGGACTTCATAGCCTTGGTGGACTTGCCGAACAGAGCCTGATCACCTTTGTTGCGTATAATGCCGAAATTTTTGTTGCCGCCGGTTTGCTCGTAGATCACCTGTGATAACTCTTTTTCTGTTTGTGTCAGTTTCTTACGGGCAGACAGACGCTCCGTTTCCAATAGACGTTGTTCGATCAGTTCAGCGCGTCGAGTCTGAATAGCGAAATAGGTTTGTGCGAAGGCGATATCCTGTTTCCTGGGATCACCGTTCTGTGCAATAAGATAACAGGCATAACGTGTGAGCATAATATCATCAACTTCGCGTTGACTGCCGGAACCTAGATCGACCATTTTGCCGACGTCGGCAAAATGGTCTTTTATAGTGTGCTCAGAAATTTCGCATGCCGTTTTAGCCTTGGACACCACATTTAGGAAATTATCCCATTTTGAATATCCGAGTAAATGTTGTAAATCTCGGGCAAGCCAGAATTCAATACCACTATCTGTTTCCTGGGCATGGGCCTCGAAGGACTCGGTCAGGTTGTGGATAAGATCGGTCTTCATACGTTGATTCCTGTAATAGGTTCCATAATTGCCTCAATCATTTTATTAAACTCTGATTCGACCTTTTGTTCAAAGTCGGTTTGCATTGCGTAAACATCAGTGAATTCGGCAAAGGCCCAGCGACCATACTGACCGTGGTTGTTCACACCGGGTACCCAGTAGGTATCCATAGTGGTCTTTTTTTCCTTCGCGTCTTCACCGCGGTAGCCTTTGATCTCGACAATCAGATGTAACAAGTCATCATCACCGTGACCATCATCAATGTTGACAATGAAATCTGGAATGTATTTTCGCATTACGGAACCATAACGGTACGGCACTTCCAGCCCGAGGTTGTGGTTTTTAACGTATGCCTTCACCTGCGGATGTGATTCGGCCACTCTGCAAAATTCACCTTCCCAGTCGCTGTCCAGAATTGCCCAGTTAATGTGACAACGGCGTGCATCGGTCTGCCAACGTTCTGTTTTCGATGTATTGAAATTGACGTTGGCAGTGGAACCTGTGGAGTTATAAGGATCAAGCACAACCTCGATAGAACGCTCACCAATTAACGAACGTGTGATACCCGCGGTAATTCTTTCGCAGGCCATATCTGCAAGCATTTTGTATTTTAGTTGGGCTGGATAGGTATTTCCCTTACAGACGAGGTATCCATCAAGCCACTGTCGAGCGATCCGTTTAAGTTGTCCAAATAACTGCGGTTGTAGATCACCTGCGGAATCTCGCCATTTATTCAGAACCATGTATGACGTTAATTCATAGAGCACTTGCGAGGGTCTTACATCCCCTGTGTGCACCAGATTAAGATCTACCTTTTCTCCAATTATTCCGGCGTTCTGGGTTTCAGTTGCGCCCACAAGATCGGGTGTCAGTTCTAACATAGAGTCCGCATTAAACTCGGCTGTCAGACGGTCTTCTTGTAGTTCCACGCGATAGCCTGCGACTCGAGGAAAACGGATTTCGAGGGAATCACGCTCTGGTTGCATTGCTTTAACGTGAATGGTTTCTCGGGGTTTTTGCGGCTTCACAACCACTGGCTCTGTAGTGAAATCGAAGGGTATACCCAATACGTCTGCATATTCAACGTTAAATAGTCCTTCTTCATTGAGATCATAGGACTGACGGCGTAATGCTCGACCAATAACCTGTTCACAGAGTAACTGGGTTCCAAAGGCGCGTACACCCAACACATGGGTGACGGTATTTGCGTCCCAGCCTTCTGTAAGCATGGAGACTGAAACAACACAGCGAATTGAATCACCCAATCGGCCGGGTTT
>CAZWBV010000058.1:1963-11371 GCA_964632225.1 uncultured Gammaproteobacteria bacterium
ATCTTGTTCAGTGATGTTCTCAGCAGCCTTATGATCACCACGCTGCCTCATTTCATAGCGAAATCGGTTAATCTCGTCGGCAGCCATTTCATGGAAGTTCTTATCCAGCGCATCGCCGGACTCAAGCTGCTCGCTATCTATTAGCAGGGTACGTGGACGACCATATGGGTTGCCTTGATCATCGTGATTGCGAAATAATTCCAGGCGACCATATTCTAGTTGACTTGAACCGTCCTTTTTCTGCCGTTGAAAGCCAGAAATGTAGTCATAAACGAGTTTAGATGTTGATGTGTTATTGCACACGACGATAAAACACGGAGGAACAGAGATTTTTGCTTTAGCCCAAAGTTCATAGGTTTTTTTATAATGACCATACAGTGCTTCAAGTGCAGTTTGCAGCTGGGTCGGCAGATCAAGTGGATTGAGTGTCTTAGCCTGACCCCGGCCCTTCTTGGGCATCTTGGAACGGATATGTTCCCATAAATTGCGGAACATCGGCATTTCTCCGCCAGGAATATTGTCAGCCACGGGTACACGCGGCAATTTAACTATGCCACATTCAATGGCATCCATCAGTGAAAAGTCACACAACGTCCAGGGAAATAAAGTGCCCTCTGCATAACCAGAGCCACTAAGAAAGAAGGGTGTGGCCGACAAATCAATAACTCTTGTTACTCCTAATTTACGTTTGACAACTTCGATGCCTGAGATCCAGAGTCGGGCCGCTTCGCTGTTCTTCTGAGCCTCTTTTCTGTCATCGCCCTTTAGATCTGCCTCGTTATCGTGATCAGGTTTTTCTCGATAACAATGGTGAGCCTCATCATTGATCACCATGATGTTTTTCATTCCCATCAAGTCGGGTATCACCCTTTGTAGCATCTGGCCTTCAGTTTCCAACGTGTTTAGTGCTTCACCACGTCCTTGTAGTAATGAACGACCACCCTTAGATAACTCCATATGTTCCCGAAGCTTAAAAGCATGGTAGTTAGTGATAACGATCTTGGCTCTTCCTAAATCGCCCAGCATGTCGCCAGGTATTAGTTCACGGCTTTGATAATAGCTATTCGGATCATTGGGTAAAAGAACACGAAGACGATCTCTAATGGTCAAACCAGGGGCAACAATCAGAAATCCGCGAATAAATTTCTTGCTTTGGGGCTTTCGCACCGCGTTAATAGTTTGCCAGGCAATCAACATCGCCATGACCGTGGTCTTACCCGCTCCAGTCGCAAGTTTCAGGGCTAGGCGCATGATTTCCGGATTGGCATCATTATTTGCATTAGCCAAGTGTTCTAACAAACGCTTACCCATCTTACCGGCGTTGGGAGCGACCTCTGTCAACCATATCGCCGTTTCAACGGCTTCGACCTGGCAAAAGAAGGGCCGAATACTGCTGAAGTTATGATGCCGCCAATGTTGGAGCAGACGAGCAGTTTCTGGGGATACCTTCCAGTCATTAGGATTGGATAAATTTCGCCACGCATCCACTTGTTGGCGAACGCTTGTGATTACCGCAGTATGATCATAGCGCTGTTCATCGGTAGAGAGACCTTTTCCTTCATCGAACAGTAATTGCGATTGCTCTGTCGAGTCCGTACGCTTTTTTGGTTTTGGAATGGGTGTAATAAAGTCAGCACGGCGGCGACTTTCAATAATCTGTTGAGTCGGTTGACCACTGTCATCCAGTTCCCAATGCCGATTTGGATAGTCGTATGGCGAATTGAGGATGGGGCGTTCGAAGAATTGATTATTCATTTTCCTTTATTTCCGCTTACTACCCACTTATCAATCTCGTCTTTTCTGAATTTCCAAAGCCGCCCTACCTTGTGGGCTGGTGGCATCCCCTTGCGTTCTATCCATTTATATATGGTATCCCGCTTAACACCGAGATAGGTCGCAATTTCGTCCACTGATAGCCAGCGATCATCAGTCATCGCCTAACGCTCCAATAAGGAGCCAAGTCTTATAGGCACAGCCGGGAATCGCCAGTACAAAAACCGTCCAATATTCTGTCCACTACAATCGGAAATAATAGGTCATAGAGTAGTAGAATCGGTGGGGAAAGCTAGATTATACTTGTACACATTTTATTTCTTCGCCGACGAAAACACGGCCGCCGATTTTATTTCGTCACCGCATTGTATAAATTGAGCTCTCTTAATCGACAAATTTTGCGGGAAGTAGCACATATCTATTTTTTTGAAAGAAATATTTTACATTTATTTTATTATAAATAAAAAAAGCCTCTAAATATAGAGGCTTATATATACTTTACATTATTGCTCTCAGGTAACCATTCAAAAGGGAATATCATCATCAAAGTCTTCAGCTACCGGTGCCGACTGTGTGGCGGCTTGCGGCGTAGCGCTATTGGCATTATCAGATTTAACAAAGTCGGTACTTCCTCCGCCCCGGCTATCCAACATTTGTAATTCATTGGCGATAATTTCAGTCGTGTAGCGGTCATTACCCTGCTGGTCTTGCCATTTTTTGGTTTGTAAACGCCCTTCGACATAGACTTTGGATCCTTTTTTTAAATACTCGCCCGCGATCTCTCCCAAGCGACCAAAAAAGACGACGCGATGCCATTCGGTTTTTTCTTGTTGCTCACCGGTTTGCTTGTCTTTCCATCCTTCCGTGGTTGCAATGGTGACATTTGCGACTCCACCGCCACTTGGCATATATCGAACTTCAGGATCTTTACCCAGATTACCAATTAAAATTACTTTGTTGACACCTCTTGCCATTATACCCTCCGATCACTACTCATATTTAGTTACTATTTCTTGGTTGCTTAAATTAGTTTCTTAAGTCGCAATAACCAACTGTTAATCGCTCGCTACAGATCATTCTCTACTGACAATCGCCTTAACGCGTCTCTGTCCATTGCGTGTAAATCCACTTTTAAATACGCGATGCCATCTTCCGGAATCACCACCGCTTCTGCCACACCGGTAATTTGAGTTAATTGTACTACCAGTTTCGGTACGTCAGATTCTTCCACTTTACCTACATTGATCATGTGAGTACTTAAGTAACGCGGACTTTGCATCGTGACCGCAAACAAAAACCACACCGCCGCAATAAGGGAACAAAATGAAAATGCGCCGACAAAACTGTAATGCTCAAACACCCAGCCACCGATCACGCCCCCTAAAAAAGCACCGAAAAATTGCGAGCTGGAATAAATCCCCATCGCCGTTCCTTTTCGGTCTGGCGGTGAAATCTTTGCGACCAATGAAGGCAAACTTGCCTCCAACACATTAAACGCCGTGAAAAAAGCAAACAGTACCACTATTATGGCAATCAGCGAATCATAAAACCAGACTAATGCCGCTTCCGATAAACTGATCACCAGAATAGCCGACACAAACACTTGTTTCATGCGCCGTTTATTTTCCGCTATTATCACGAACGGCACCATCGCACCCATCGACAATAACAACACCGGCATATACACATACCAATGCTTTACGGATTCCAATTGCGCATGATCGCGTAAAGCTAGCGGCAATACAATAAATGTCGCGGTCAATATCATGTGCAGTGCCATCACCCCAAAATCCAGTCGTAACAATTGCTTATTGGCTAAAACACTTCTAAATTGTGACGGTACAGGCTCGGTGTCGCGATGAAATTTTGTGATGGCCGGGTCTGGCACCCAAAATTTCGCCAACAGTATACCCACTAACGCAAGCCCAGCGGTTAACCAAAAAATACCCGGCACGCCAATCCATTGATTTAAAAGCGGCCCCAGGATCATGGAGAGCACAAATGAAAACCCAATCGTCATACCGATGATGGCCATGGCTTTTAAACGGTGGTCTTCGCGCGTCAGGTCCGCTGTCAATGCCATTAACGCAGCGGCAATGGCGCCACTGCCCTGCAAGGCTCTACCCAAAATAACGCCATAGATTGAATCTGCCGTTGCGGCAACCACGCTGCCGCCGGCAAAAATAAGTAACCCGATATAAATGATTGGCTTACGGCCAAATCGATCCGATAACATACCAAAAGGAATTTGCAGCACGGCCTGTGTCAGGCCATAAACACCAATCGCGATACCGATAAGCACGGGTGTCGCGCCGTCATATAACTGATCCGCATATAGCACAAATACCGGTAGTATCATAAACAGGCCTAGCATACGCATGGCATAAATACTGGCCAGTGACGCAGCTGCGCGTTTTTCCCGCAACGACATGGTATCTAATGCGGCCGTTTTCGGGTTTTTCAGCATAACGTCTTATAATTATTTGTTTTATTCATCACTTTCCGACTTTCCTTTGCGTCCGCAGGGTAAAACGCCGTATATTATCAGTTTCACTTTGTTCGGGAAAACTTTATGGATTTAATCAGACTCCGGGGGGTACGTACCCATAATTTAAAGGGTATAGACCTGGATATTCCCAGAAATAAGCTGGTGGTGATCACCGGTTTGTCGGGTTCGGGTAAATCTTCGTTGGCATTCGACACTATCTATGCAGAAGGCCAGCGTCGTTATGTCGAATCTTTGTCCAGTTACGCACGTCAATTTCTTTCCGTGATGGAAAAACCGGATTTAGACCATATCGAAGGATTATCGCCCGCGATCTCGATTGAGCAAAAATCCACCTCTCACAACCCACGCTCAACGGTCGGCACTATAACCGAAATATACGACTACCTGCGTTTATTGTTCGCGCGCGCCGGTGAACCACGCTGCCCGGATCATGATTTAACGTTGGATGCACAGACCGTTAGTCAAATGGTTGACCATGCGTTATCACTCACTGCGGGCACCAAATTGATGTTACTTGCGCCAGTTATTCAGGCACGCAAAGGTGAACATATCGGTTTATTAAATGAATTACGCTCACAGGGCTTTATTCGGGCACGCATCGACGGTGACGTTGTTGAGCTTGATCAGATAACGAATCTGGACGCAAGAAAAAAACATAACATTGATGTCGTTATCGATCGCTTCAAAGTACGCGCAGACATTAAACAGCGTCTTGCTGATTCTTTTGAAACTGCATTGACCCTGGCTGAAGGCAAGGCACTGATCAGTTTTATGGACTCAGACCAGGAGGATATTACTTTTTCCGCAAAATTTGCCTGCCCGACTTGCGGCTTTAGCATAAGTGAACTGGAACCCCGCCTGTTTTCGTTTAACAACCCTGCGGGCGCTTGCCCGAATTGTGATGGTTTGGGCGTAAAAGAATTTTTTGATCGCAAACGCATTATTCCAAACGCGGCGTTAAGTTTACCGGCGGGTGCATTACGTGGCTGGGACAGACGCAATGCGTATTACTTTCAATTACTGACGTCGCTGTCGAATCACTATGAATTTGATTTGGATTCACCTTTCAACGACATTGACAAACGAACGCAGGAAATTATTCTTTTTGGCAGTGGTAACGAAGAAATAGAGTTCACCTATCTTGGTGAAAATAAAAAAAATGTCACCCGGTTGCATCCGTTTGAAGGTGTTATACCGAATATGGAACGTCGTTATCGCGAAACAGAATCCAGTATCGTCAGGGAAGAGTTAGCGAAGTTTCTCAACATTCAGTCGTGTCCGAGCTGTCATGGCGCACGCTTATCGACGGCGGCTCGGCATGTTTTTATCGACGGTCAGTCATTGCCACAAATAACATCACTGCCCATCGGCAAAACGCAAACATTTTTCAGAAAATTAACATTACCGGGCCGGCGCGGTGAAATTGCTGAAAAAATTGTAGATGAAATTGGCCAACGTTTGAATTTTTTGGTGAACGTCGGCCTGGATTACCTCACGCTGGATAGAAAAGCGGATTCCCTTTCCGGGGGTGAAGCGCAACGCATTCGACTCGCAAGTCAAATTGGCGCGGGACTTGTCGGTGTAATGTATGTGTTGGACGAACCCTCGATCGGTCTACACCAACGTGATAACCAACGTTTGCTCAACACACTGAACTATTTGCGCGATCTGGGCAACACCGTGATTGTAGTTGAACACGATGAAGAAGCGATCATGAGTGCCGACCACGTGATCGACATTGGCCCCGGGGCGGGTGTACACGGTGGCCAAATTGTCGCACAAGGCACACCAACAGAAATTTTAAATAACTCTGCTTCACTGACAGGTCAATATCTATCTGGTTTCAAAAACATCCCCATTCCGGATAAACGTATCCCCGTCGACGAAGAAAAAATGCTTCATTTAAACGAGGCTAATGGCAATAATTTAAAAAAAGTCAGTGTCTCTTTTCCGCTTGGATTAATGACGGCAATAACCGGTGTATCCGGATCCGGAAAATCAACCCTCATCAACGATACGTTATATCGCGTTGCCGCAATGGAAATAAATAACGCCAGCACGGAACCCGCGCCCTATAAATCAATAAAAGGGCTGAATCTCATCGACAGCGTTATCGACATCGATCAAAGCCCTATTGGCCGCACACCGCGCTCCAACCCGGCGACCTACGCCGGATTATTTACACCAATTCGGGAATTATTCTCTGGCACACCCGAAGCGCGCTCGCGAGGTTACGCGCCGGGTCGATTCAGTTTTAATGTCAAAGGCGGACGTTGTGAAGCCTGCCAAGGCGATGGATTGATAAAAGTCGAAATGCATTTCCTACCGGATATTTATGTACCCTGCGATGTATGTAAAAGCAAACGCTATAATCGTGAAACACTCGAAATCAGATATAAAGGCAAAACAATCCACGATGTACTTAATCTCACCGTTGAAGACGCACGCACATTTTTTGACGCCGTACCGGCGATCGCAAGACGCTTACAAACATTATTGGATGTTGGCCTGAGTTATATAAAACTAGGCCAAAGTGCCACCACACTCTCGGGTGGCGAAGCGCAAAGAATAAAACTGGCCCGCGAATTATCCAAACGTGATACAGGTAAAACACTTTATATCCTTGATGAACCCACCACCGGACTGCATTTTCATGATATAGAACAATTATTACGCGTACTGCACAAACTACGCGACCGTGGCAACACCATTTTAGTCATCGAGCACAACCTTGATGTCATAAAAACGGCAGATTGGTTGATTGACCTGGGGCCGGAAGGCGGTGATAAAGGGGGTACTATTGTTGCTGCTGGTACACCTGAAGATATTATTAATGTGGGTGGCTCTCATACTGGCCAATACCTAAAACCGGTATTACAACGCGTCACTGAATCCAAAAAATCGATAGGCAAAGTGTAAACTGCATTGGCGTGGTGCCGTCAACGGTGCACATATGACCAATGTGGCGATCACATGCACAACAAATAACTCTTATGTGCCTTACTACGGACTTAGGAAAGGGCTGAGACACTACGCGATTGTCTGATGTTTATATTTATTATGTAAAATAATCTCCAGGTATTCAAAATTATAAATTTCTGCTCGCATCCCATTTTTGAGAAGTAGGTCACACCATTCAGTTCAAAGAGGCATTACCATCCCTGTGAAAATAACGATGAGATGCTTAGTTGAAAATACAACAAATTAGAGCAGTAATATAAAGCAACAAAACAAATAATGACAAGGATGAAAGGGATTTTTTATTATGTATAATAATTGGGTTTGTGATATGTATTTACAAAAAAACCAATAAAACGCGTTTTTATATATCGGCTTTGTCTTATTTCCTAACAAAAAAATACTGCATCAGATTTAAGATACGAACAACTTAAACTAATTACACTGTAGTCAAGCGTACGCGTACGACCGCTTACCGGGATGGATAAATGAAATTTTTTGCACAAACAAAGTTTGCTCTCCTTTTATTATTACCGGCATTCATTATCCTAGTCAGTGCTTGTTCCGGCGGCAGTGATTCCGGTTCCCTCATTGATAAAAACGACATTTTACCTGTCTCAGTCATTGCTGAAACACCAGGCAAACTGGGTGTGGTTCTTTTATTGGATGGTACCAGCAGCCAAGCCTCCTCCAGCAATAAATCGCTAACCTATGCATGGTCCTTCAAGTCAATACCGGAAACTAGCCAGACCGTTATTGATAATGCAAACCGGCCTATCGCGCGTTTTATTCCTGATGTGCTTGGTAACTATGTCGTTCAGCTCATCGTTAATGATGGCACTGTGGAAAGCTTGCCCACCACGTTTACCTTCGAAATCGTACCGAATAGACAACCGGTTGCGGATCCTGGTTCTAATAGAACAATGGATGTGGGTAGCACCATTGAACTTGATGGTAGCGGCAGTAAAGACCCTGATGGTGATCCTTTGGTCTACCGGTGGCGGTTTACCTCACGTCCGGCTAATAGTAATGCCGCCTTTAATAACACCAACATAGTCAACCCGAGTTTTTTTGCAAATACGCCCGGCGACTACCTCGCTCAACTTACAGTGAATGACAACCAGCAAGTTTCCAGCGAAAGCAAAACTGTCACTATTACCGTGGTAACATCAACGACAAACACAGTCCCGGTTGCACATGCAGGTGCAACTGCAACCGTTATCACCAACACGCAAATTAACCTCACTGGTGCAGGCAGCGTAGATGCAGACAGCGACCCCCTCACCTATCAATGGCGCATGACGGGCCCAACAGGAAGTACGGCGAAACTCAATAACGCAACCTCAATTACACCCGATTTCACACCCGACCTGGATGGTGACTATAATATTGAACTGACTGTTAATGATGGAAAAATTGACAGCCTGCCTGCCACTGCGGTAATTACGTCTCAAACACCCGCTGCGGGTAATACACCGCCAATTGCCAGCGCTGGCGCAAATGCCGAAATTGCGATTAATACACTCGTAAATTTAAGTGGCGAAAAAAGTTCAGACGCTGAAACAGCGACGAATTTACTGAGTTACCAATGGCGTTTTGTTTCCGTTCCACTGGGTAGTGCGATAGCCCTGACAGGTGAGCAGACAGCAACCCCGAACTTTACACCCGATATTATTGGAAGCTATATCATAGAGCTAATTGTTAATGATGGGGAAATCAACAGCAACCCCAACACGGTCACAATAACGGCTAAAGACCCCAACACGTCCCCCGTTGCAGATGCAGGTAAAATTATCGAGATCGAGTTTGGCACTGGTGCAGTGGTCACTCTGGATGGGAGTGGCAGCTCTGACGCCGACTCGGATAATTTGACTTACAAATGGACTTTAGTTTTAAAGCCGCTAGGCAGCACAGCAACTTTAAACGACACAGCGAGTGCAAACCCACAGTTTACACCCGATAAGGCCGGTAATTATGTTGCCCAGCTAGTCGTGAATGATGGAAAAGCCGACAGCAACCCAAAGACCGTCAATATCTCTGTTAATACCGTGCCCATCGCAGCCGCTGGTAATGCTATCACTGTAAATATCAATACACTCGTCACATTGGATGGTTCCGGCAGCAGTGATCCTGATGGCGATGACTTGAGTTACAGATGGACAATTACA
>CAZWBV010000059.1:0-11249 GCA_964632225.1 uncultured Gammaproteobacteria bacterium
TAATTCTTTAAAATAAACGCCCGCCACAATATTCCAATCCCTAGCCGATACACCATGCTCTCCTCTCACCACACCCGTTAAAAGACTAACGTCTTTAATATCAAATTTACTTTTAATCATGCCGTATTTGATCGCATCCAGCATGGTTTCCTTATCCACATCAATATAATTTTTACAATAATCATACTCGCGCAGAGAAGGCACACCCGACACATGATCAACAAAGTCTATATCGCTGGCTTGCCGTGGTAAAACTGATATAGATGTGCAAGCGAATATTAATGCAGGCAAGATCATGCTCAATAATATGTAATTAGTTTTTCCATGCATTTTTTTGATAGCCTATTTTTTCATCTATTAGAAAAATTATATGTTAAATTTACTTATGATACTTTACTTACTGACTTTGCGACGAATAAATAATAACAGCCAAATAAAAATGGCCAATAACACGATAATGAAGATAGTTCGACTGTATACTTGCGTTGCCGTTGTTAACGAAGCACCGAATACCGCACCCGGCAAAATCACCGCAGGCGCCCATAAAACCGCAGATAATACATTCACTGTGTAGAACTGTATTTTCGGCATTTCCATTATACCGGCGACGGCAGGAATAATGGCTCTAACAGGCCCAATGAATCGTCCAAGAAATATACTCTTACGGCCGTGCTTTTTAAAAAAAGCTTCTCCTCTCGGAACTAACTCAGGATAACGCGATAATGGCCAAATACGTTGGAGCTGTTGATGATAGTGGTATCCCAACCAGTAACTGAAACCATCACCAACGATGGCACCGGCTGCCGCCCAAAACAGACTAGTCCAAATATCAAGAACACCCAAGCCAACCAGTGTGCCCACACCCAACATCAACACAACGCCCGGTACGACAATACCGATCAATACCAATGACTCACCGGCAGCAATTGCAAAAATGACCAAACCTGACCATTGAGAATGGTCAGCAATCCAATCTAATAGTGGTTGAACGGCATCGCCATTATCCATAAAAATACATTAGCCATAAGTTAAATTTTTTGATATTTTCTTTTCATAGGCTCTTTGCATAAATGTTCGATACAACAATGGCATGACAAATAATGTCAATACCGTCGAAAAAGCAAGTCCCCACACAATAGCAGAAGCAACCGGCCCCCAAATCAGCGATTCGCCACCCAAACCGGTCGCTAACGAAAACAAACCCGCAATCGTCGTTAGCGAAGTAATAATAATAGGCACCACTCTGCGACGTGCAGCATAGAGTGTTGCGTGCAACACGCTCATACCGGCGTCTAATCGTGTATTCGCCGCATCAATCATCACAATTGCGGCATTAATCGCAATCCCGACCAACGCTACAACACCATATAGCGTAAATAGGCTTAACGGGTTATTGGTGACTGCCAGACCAAAAACAACGCCGGTAAATGCCATTGGCATGGTCGTCAATATCATAAAGGGTTGCCAGTAACTTTTAAACTGCGTACCCAGAATTAAATATACAATTCCAATGCCAAATAAAAACAATAGTAACATCGAATCCAGGCTTTCCTGAATATCATCCAATTCACCTGAAAAATCAAGATTCACATCTGGAAATTGCAGTTTTTTTGCGTCCCACTTATCGATAACGATATTATTAGCTTCAACTGTGTCCATAATATCTTTATCCAAATCGGCCTCTACTGTTATGGCGCGCCTATAATTGTAATGACGTACATTACTCTTACCAATTTTTGTTTCAATATTAACTAACTGCCCTAATGAAACT
Source organism: uncultured Gammaproteobacteria bacterium (assembly GCA_964632225.1). Classification (GTDB taxonomy): domain Bacteria; phylum Pseudomonadota; class Gammaproteobacteria; order SG8-11; family SG8-11; genus JAADIM01. The sequence continues at coordinate 1,772 of CAZWBV010000059.1, forward strand.
TCTCCACCCTGCGGCAAGGATATTGTTTGCCGATATAGCTCTGCAATATCAAATACCCTGTGCGGTTTGGCACGCACACGAACTTCAAGTTTTTCTCCTTGATCCTGCATACTTGCGACAATTTCGCCATCCACATAGAGTCGAATGATTCGTGCAACATCTGCGGCGTTTAATCCTAAACGGCGTACCGCATCCGCATCCAGTCTAAATTGAAGCTCATTTTTCCCTGGCGTATCATCATCACTAATATCTTTAATCGCGGGTAAGTCACCTAATAGATTGATCAACGTATCTGCGGCTGCCCGTAACTCGTTATAATTATCACCACGTACCTTTATGCTAATCGGTTTCGCCGTCGGCGGACCGCCCGACAAAACCAAAAATGAAGTCCTGTCAGGACCAGGTTCCGCCATGACATCGGCTCTCATTTCCTCAACCATTTCCACAACACCACGCATACCGTTTTTCTTTGCATTCAGGCTTATCAAAACTTGTCCGTATACGTTTCCAAAATAGGGACTGGATTCTGTAAACATTTGACCGGCCACAGACACTATTTCACGAACCTCCCCCTCCTTTACATGCTTGCGCACCACTTTTTCTATCGCCACTGCTTTATTCAGTGTTTCCTCGAGCGAGGAACCGGGCGGCATTTCGATATTTACATAAAAAATACGAAGCGGATCAAATGCGAAAAACTTAACGGTGACAGCCCCCGTCGCCATCAAGATAATAGCAAAACAAAATAGCGCAAAGACAACAGCAACTGAACGCTTGGGGCTACGCAGCACCTTGACTAACAACACCCCGTATCGATTGCGCAACTTTCGAGTCAGGGATATTCGATGCTGGTGCAATTTTGATGCTTTCCTGAAATTCACCTTTGCAGCCGAGATATGCGCGGGCAACATCCAGTACGCCTCAACCAGACTCACCAACAGCGCAACAGACACCACGAACGGAATCACAAACATGAAATCACCCATGATGCCCGGCAACAACATCAGCGGCATAAACACCGCTATCGTTGTTAATATTGAAGACGTCACTGGTTTGAAGACTTCTTTTAGCGATGCTAACGACGCGCTCATCGCCTCTGCTCCGCGTTGCAAGCGATAATAAATCGCCTCAACCACAACGACGGCGTCATCCACTAACATGCCCAATACAATAACAATAGCAAGCAACACGGACTGATTTAATGTTTCATTTGCGACATTTAGTATTAAAAAAGTACCTGCAAGTGTAAACGGTATTCCAATTCCGATAAATAGCGCAATCTGCCACCCCAAAAATACCCAGGTAATCAACCCAACAAACGCCAAGCCCAATACCGCGTTGCTTTGCATGGTACTCAAGGCCTCCCGGGTAACCAGTGTTTGGTCATCAACAAGGACAATCTTGACACCAAATTGCTCTAATAACTTATTTTTTTCTTCAATATAGCGGGTAATATTTTCGACAACTTTAAGCGTATTGGTATACCCCTTTTTAGTAACCGCCATCAAAATAGCGGGGGCATCATTATAAATAACCAGCATGTCTGATTTTTCACGACCTCGACTTACATCGGCGAGCGCCTCTATTGGCACATACCCTTTGGCATTGATTATCGGTAACTTTGCAATATATTCAGGGTCACTGTTGCGGCCGATAATACGCACCAGCCAGTCCTGATCGCCGAGACGCATATCGCCCGCAGAAATATCCCTGAACTGTGTACTGACAGAATCTGCCAATTGCGTGGCCGTAACGCCAAATGCGAGCAGTTTCTCCGGATAAAACTCCACCTGTAATTCGGGATCATTCAATCCTGAGGTATTTACATCATCGACACCTTTAATATTTTCGATATCCTCCTTTATACCTAAGGCGATTTTACGCAGTAACTCGTCATTGTCATTGCCACGCACGACAACCATCGCAGTTGGAAAACCATTTGCGGATGTAATTTCCAAAATAGCAGGATCATTTGCACGTTCTGGCAGTTCGGCATTTGCCTTATTCTGGATTTCACGACGCAAATCATTTATTCGCTTATCAAAGGTGCGATCACTGATATCGTCAAAGCGAATCAATAAACTGGAAAGACCTTCGCGACTGTTACTGGACACAAACTTGACATCTGAGACTTGCTGAACGGCATCTTCCAGTGGGTCTGTCACTAATTTTTCTACATCTTCCGCTGAAGCGCCCGGTAACGACGTTATAACACTGATCCAATTAAAATTTATTTCCGGGTCTTGTGATCGGGGCAATTGTAGATAAGACAAAAATCCGGCAATGAGAATAACGGCAAATGTAATATTTGCCAAAACGTGATTTTCCAAAAAGCGACGCAGCAGCATTCTACTATTGCTTTATTTTAACGCTGTTGCCGTCCTGAAGTCGGTAACGGCCATCGACGACAATGGGCACGTCTTCCGACAATTGCGATTGCGCAACTGGCTGCCCTTCTTTTGCGTTGCTTAGACTAACAAACTGTGACTTATTGCCCTTCACAATAAAAATACCCAGATTACCGTCGCGCCGCACCATTATGTCCGCAGGGATATGCGGCGTTGCCTTACCCCAGATTACTTTCCCAAACGCACCGGGTAAATCAACCTTGTCAGTATCAGAGAATGAAAAACGTACTTCCTGGCTTCTTTCAAATGAATCGTAGGCAGGTGTAATATTTTTTAATTCGATATTATACCGCCCTCCCTGGCTTACCAATTCGATTTTTTTTGCAGATCTCAAGGAAACGATATCATTTGTTTGTATTTTTGCAGAAATTTCCAATTTCTCTGCGTCAACAATATGAACAAGTGGTGTACCGATACGGGCCAACTCACCGATATGCCCCAAACGCTCTTTGATAATCGCTTTGAATGGCGCTTTTACGGTACATCTATCCAGGTTTCGTTTTGCGATATCCCGCAACGCTTTTTGTACTTTCACTTCCCCGGCGAGCGCCTTTAAATCAGATTCTCTTTGTGCCAACAGCTCTTCGGAGACGACTTTTTGCTTCGACAAGCTCTTCGCTCGCTGCAACTGATAGTTAGCCAAATCACGCTTCGCCTTAATCGATTGCAGTGCGGCGTTACTGCGATCGTATTCAAGCTGATAATAGCTTGAATCCAATATCAAAAGAACCGACCCGCGATTGACGGTTTGCCCGACATCTACCACAATATCCGTAATTATCGCGCTGACTTCCGCGCTTAACTTGCTATTGTTCAAACTCACAACCGAAGCAGGCACATGAACAACAGGGTAAATCGCCAGTTGCTTAAATGACTTTACTGTGACTGGTATAGTGGTAACAGGTATAGCGGCAGCGGAAACATCAGCGTCAGCTACCACCAGTGGTAAAGAAGCGGGTTGTAAAAAAATAACAGCACAGCAAACTGCCAAAAGTCCTTTTGAAAATTTATCTAGCATTTTTGTGTTATCATTTCTTATACAATTGTAACAGTTATAACGTAGCAAACACCTTTTCCGCAGCAGACAATGTTTTATTTAAAGCCTCATCATCATGTGCACTGGAAACAAACCCTGTTTCATACGCAGACGGCGCCAGATAAACACCTTGTTTCAACATACCATGATAAAATAATTTAAATCTGTCTATATCACATCGGGTTACTTGACTAAAACTCGTAATGTCTGATTCTTCACTAAAGAAAAAACCAAACATGCCACCAACTTGATTTGTCGCCAGGGGTAAGCCCGCTGACTTAGCAATTTCAGCAAGGCCATTTACAAGTTTTTCAGCCGTCTGTGATAATTTTTCGTGAAACCCGGGTTCCGAAATCAATTCTAATGTCGCTAAACCTGCGGCCATCGATACCGGGTTGCCTGACAATGTACCTGCTTGGTAAATCGGCCCTAACGGCGCCACTTGCTGCATAATTTCCTTTTTTCCGCCAAAAGCACCGACCGGTAAACCACCACCAATCACTTTTCCAAGTGTTGTCATATCCGGTGTCACATTATAGAGCGCTTGTGCACCGCCAAGCGACACCCGAAAACCAGTCATGACTTCGTCAAAAATTAAAACACTTTTGTATTCATTGCACATCTCCCGCAAGCTCTGAAGAAAACCGGGAACGGGTGGAATACAATTCATATTCCCCGCCACAGGCTCAACGATAATACACGCAACCTGATCTCCGATCTGCGAAAAAATATCACGAACTTGATCAATGTCATTGTAATCTAATGTCACTGTATGTTCTGCTAATGCGGCAGGCACGCCGGGTGAAGTTGGTACACCCAGGGTTAACGCACCTGACCCGGCCTTAACAAGCAATGAATCAGAATGCCCATGGTAGCAACCTTCAAATTTGATTATTTTGTCACGACCTGTAAATCCGCGTGCGACCCGAATAGCGCTCATCGTTGCTTCAGTCCCGGAGTTTACCATTCTCACCAGATCAATCGAAGGTACTAGTTCACACACCTTATCAGCCATCACCGTTTCAATCGAAGTAGGTGCACCAAAACCCAGGCCGTTATTCACCGTTTCATTGACTGCCTGCAAAACATCAGGATGCGAATGACCAACAATCATTGGCCCCCATGAACCAACGTAATCGACATATCGATTGTCGTCCTCGTCTATAACGTAAGCACCCTCGCCTTTGCTAAAAAATATTGGATCACCGCCCACGCCGTTAAAAGCACGCACCGGGGAATTAACACCGCCGGGTATATGTTTTTTCGCTTCTAAAAATAAAGCTTGTGAATTTGTCATCATTATTACTTCCTTGCCTTGTTATATGCTTGCCAAAATACCGTTATCACCTGTTAAATTACAATGAAGCCAATTAGCAGGTATGAAATTATTTGTGGGAAAAACACACTCTGAAGAAAATTTAACCTGAAGAAAATTTAACCTGAAGAAAGTATACCCTAAAATAAACGGGCATAATGTTTTGCGGCTAATTCAACATCCTCCTGATTAAACAAGCCATCAATGATGGCCAACATATCAGCGCCCGCATTAACAAGGATTCGGGCATTTTCGTGCGTAATGCCGCCAATCGCAACAATAGGCAGAGACACATGGGATTTCGCAGAATGTAAAAGGTCTATTTGTGCAGGAACCGCGTTTGGTTTTGTTTTAGATGAAAAAAAACGCCCGAATGCAACATAATCTGCTCCACTTTGTTGCGCCCTGAGCGCATTCTGGACACTATCATAACACGAGGCACCAATAATGCGGTCTTCTCCCAACATCTCCCGTGCTTTTCGTACAAGCATGTCGTCCTTGCCCAAATGTACACCATCGCAACCCAATAAGTGCACTAGCTCAACATCATCGTTAACAATAAATGGCACACGATGCGATTGACACAGCGCCAACAATGCGTGTGCGTCTTGTTTGCGCTGCATTTCGGTGCCATGTTTATTTCTATACTGAACGAGCGCAGCGCCGCCTTTTATCGCCTTCGTCACCTGCTCCACTAGCCGTTTCGACCCAATAACTTCTGCATCTGCTATTGCGTACACGCCTTTTAAAGTCAAACGGGTGTGGCGTCGCTTTTCAGGACGCATCCCGCTCCACTTCTTCGCTCAAAGTTTCGTCGCCATGCGCCCAAAACAACCTGTTTGGCAAATGTTGGCCCATGCCAATACGATAGCCGTGCTTTAATGTATCCCAGGTATATTCCTGTGCTTCGTTAAACGCAGAATAGGGGTCCAGGCCTTGTGCCAACAAGCCAGCGATCGCGGCCGACAACGTACACCCTGAGCCATGATAACTAAAGGGTAAGCGCTCCCAAGTATATGTTTCCAACTGCCTGGAATCGCCATACAACGTATTGACGACGTCTTTGGTATTTTCATGTGTGCCGGTAATAAGTAAAAACTCACATCCAGTTTCAAGTATTTCTTGTGCTCGCGACTCCAGGTTATCGCCTTCTGGTGCAAACGCAACGACTTCTTGTGAATTAGGTGTTAACACAGTCGTTAATGGGAATAACAAATTGACCATTTCCTCAGCCGTTTCGTCATCAACCAGCAAGCTCCCGCCACCACTTTCCAATATAGGGTCAAGTACAACGGGTACTTCCGGATAATCCATCAGTATCGCATGTATCGCTTCCACATTTTCTGAAGAACCAAGCAAACCAATTTTGATTGCGGCGACTGGCATATCTTCCAATACAGCTCGCGCTTGATCCATCACCGTAATCGCGTCAACCGGCTCAATGCGTGAAACGTCTTCTGTGTCTTGAACAGTAATCGCAGTTATCACGGGAGCAGCATGACACCCCATGCTCGCAATGGCTTCAATATCTGCCTGCACACCCGCGCCACCACTCGGATCATTCCCAGAAAAAACCAACACGACAGGGATGGGGGAGTGTTCGTTCATCATGCATCCTTTTATTCTATAGATAAGTTATTCTAGCGTAAGCTGCTATGTTAGCCTCACCAACATGAACATATTATCGAAAGGCCCATTATATACCCAAAATCATATAGCCAAAAGCGTTGTGATTATATTCACTTTAATTGTTAAAAACAGCTTGTTGAAACAGATTTGTTAAAAACAGCAGAATTCAAAAAAATTCTTTAAAATGGCTTAACAACCACAATCAGAATAATTGCGAAAAGAAGTAACACGGGCAATTCATTCAACCAGCGATAAAATTTATGCCCATGCCGGGTATGGGTTACCTTGAATTCCTGTACCAATTTCCAGCAGTATGCGTGGTAAAGAATGAGTATAATAACCATCACTAATTTTAAGTGTAACCAGGCTGAACTGGCGAAGCTCTCCCAAGCATAAGCCATTAACATCCATACACCAAAAATCGTCGTCGCTATAGCACCTATCGTCATGATAACCAGTAACTTAAATTCCATCACCTTAAATCGTTCACGCCCAGGCTCATCTTCACACGCCGCATGGTAAACAAAAAGCCTTGGCAGATAAAACAAGCCCGCGAACCAAGTGACCATAAAAATGATATGGAACGCTTTTACCCAAAGCATATGAGTTCCTTTAATCGCATAATCGCAAATAATTAATAATGAATTATACTACTGGCGTCTTCTTTTATAAAAAACGCCAACACAAATGGTTAGTCAAATTTTGAGTCTACCTACTTGAGCCAACTTAAGAAGCGCTTATAAAGCGCTTATAAAAGTCAATCAATCAACAAACGAATAACTACATACATTGATCACCGGCTTTATCTGTGACTCAGTTCTTGGAAATTTTCTACAATTTGGTGGTCGAAATTTATAAGCTGAACACATGTTCTTACCATCTTTATCTGTCTTAAGAAAACTACATTTATACGGCAAACGGCAACATTCGCCGCACTGATTACAATGGCCCGTTCTTCGCTTATCTACCGGTAATATACATGTCACTGTGCGCGCAAATTTTTCAAACATTTAACTTTTCAATCATTTAGGCATTCCGTTCCATTCCATTCGTTAATCCCTTATCGCAATTTTACACTATAACTGCGCCATTTCAATGATCCCAACACATCAGTTGGACCTACTTATGTGTTGGGATATTATAACGAAAGCTTCTTTAATATCGATATTAATATCGATAGTGGGTATTTATTGTTTCGCTTGTTAATACACCATATACTGTTTCAATTTCTGTTCGTTTAATTCGCACCACATAAAGCATGTTTGATTTTGAGCCGTCTAAAATAGCAACCGCTTCTTGCAACGTTGCTTGTATGTGTATAGGTGCGGCGTCATATCGCTGAGCTGGAATTTCCATTAAATCGATTTGTTCACCAATCTCTTTACTTTCACTACTTCCATCCTGTTGACTGCTTCTGATATAGCGAAGCAAATCTGCAGCCAATAGTATTACCTTTGGTTCAATTGATTCAGTTTCTTTGACTAAGACCCAAACAGGATTCACATTTAATAAATCGGTTGCTTGCTGCAAAGATATTTGCCGAGGCATAAAAACAAATGATGAATCCATGACACTGGCGACACCCACCCGCCTAAGGGATTGCGTCAGCGGATCATTCTGGTAATCCAAACCACGCGCCCTGAGCAACGATAAAAAAACGGATTCCTTTTTAAAAAAATGATTACTCGTCATCGATGCAATGATAACTGCCAACATTGCTGGCAATATGATATTCGGATTCGCAGTCAATTCCAACAAGGCCATTAACGCCGCCAACGGCGCTTGTAATGTAGCCGCCATCATTGCGCCCATTCCCAGCATGGCATAATAACCAATGGATGCATTCTGAGCTGGAAAAACAGTCTCCACCAACAGACCTATTGCAGCACCCGCCACAGCCCCAATCACAAGTGTTGGACCAATTAAACCGCCTGGCAACCCGAACCCCAGGCCAAATGTTGTTGCAATCATTTTCATCAATACAATGCTTAGCAGCGTGGTCAACCCTATTTGACCAAGCAGCGCTTGATTCACTGTGTCGTAACCTATACCCATAATCTCCGGTACCCAGATAGCACTGCAACCAGTCACAACACCCGCCAATAGCATTCTTTGCCAAATAGAAATACCTTGACCCCATCGGGTAAACGTTTGCAACAGGGAAATAAACAAAAATGCCAATGTACCCATACAAATACCAATGAGTAAAACAATGGGTAACTCTGACAAAGAACCAAATTGAATAACAGGAATGACAAACGCGGGCTCTGCGCCATATACCCATTGGGTCAGCACTGTGGCGCTCACCGCAGCCAATATAACGGGCGCGAATCCAGCAATAGTATATTCCATCATAACGACTTCCATCGCAAAAATAACACCCGCAATAGGGGTATTAAATGACGCTGCAATAGCGGCTGCTACGCCACACGCAACCAGTGCCCGTATAGAATTATTCGGCAAGGTTAGCCACTGTCCAAGCAGGCTGCCACTGGCCGCACCTAAATGCACACCGGGCCCTTCCCGGCCTGCGGAATGCCCGCTAATTAAACTTATCGCTGCACCGACGAACTGCAATAGCGCATTTTTGATGGGTAGATGTGCCTGATGATAGGCAAGACGCTCCATGACATGAACAACACCCACCTCCCTGTCAGCCTTATCAACCCACTGATATAATAATCCAATTAACAATGCACCGAGTGACGCAATGAGTAAGCGGGCGGTGATCGACAACGCTTCGTAGTTTTCAACCAGGCCGCCAGGAAGAAAGGAAATTTGTACCGCTTCTATTGTAAAGCGAAAGAGAACGATCACACCACCCGCTAGAACCCCACAGCAGAGTCCTAGCAATGCCAGTAGCGGTGAAACTTCTACTGACGCCAGACGTAATCGTAAGTTGTCTAACACGCTAAACCCGCTGTGCCCCTATTGATATCCCTTAAATAGCGATGGCTTATTGGTACCGTGATGATAGTACAAGGTAGAACCACGGGATGAATTCCAAATTGTTGGATAAATTGTTGGATAGTATATAGGAATCCACTTACTTTTTTGTGAGAACTTGGTCCGCCTCAACAAATCAGCTCG
>CAZWBV010000060.1:0-10921 GCA_964632225.1 uncultured Gammaproteobacteria bacterium
GACATTGCAGAACTTAGCCAACGAATTAGATTGCCAATAATCCCGAACACCTATGGGCTCTATTATAGGTCAAAAAGAGACTGATATAGATTGGCAAAATTGTTGGGAGAAATTTACAAATCAGACCCCTTGCCCTAATTCTTTCTATAAAAGTACGCTAGTGATACCAATGACTTTAAGAAACGAAACTTTTTCTAGAGAATTTGAAAAGCTGGTGTTAAACGGCGATAAGAACAAAGCAAACAAGAAAACTATGTTTGGTTTTTTATGTATTGACCACAGACATACTGACTATTTCAATCTAGACTCAGATGTAAGGATTGGCTATATATTCGCCGACATACTATCACTTTTTCTAATTGTAAGAAAAATATGTATTATAAAATCACCCATATACGATGAAATCAACGAATTGGTAAAACAATCCAAAACAACGGAGTAATCATTATGAAATATATATGGCCAAAAAATAAAAAAGTTGGTAGCACACCTGTCGAAATAGAAGTTTCCACTAGTAATTATTTCGTTAGCGTTGATGAACGACTAGCTTCATATGCAAAAAATAAAATAGATGCTGAGTTTGAAGAACACCAAAATTCCTCGTCAGTGAGTGAAGCAGGGAAGAAGCTTAATCGCGATTAAGCTAGCCGATTTTTTACCTAAAGGGCTATATTAAGGGGTATTTATCCCCTTAAATTATCCTATCTGCTAATGATACTCCATTGATTAGTTGGTTGTGAGTGTTCCACGGCGAACAAACATAGCTACAGCTGACATAGTTATATAACAAGCAGGATAAATAGGATTTTGGCTATGCATCCCCAATTTATACATTAGATAGAAGTCTAGTATTTTTAGGGTTTTTCTATTTGTTGTCGTATCCTACAAAAATTCCCTTTCCGACACATTTCCGACATCAGTTGTGCAAAGTTGTGTATAATCCTGCAAATAGTGCAACGGGCACCGTTTTTAAGCCTGTAAAAACAATAAGTCAGCTTCACAAGTGAGGCTACGAACCGGGCGGTCGGGAGTTCGAATCTCTCCGGGCGCGCCATATTTATATATAAGTATCAAATGGTTACCAGATTTTTTCCTGTAACCCTTGTTTAATTTCCGACATTTTCCGACAATGGGCGTATCAAGCTCATTGATTGGTCTCGTGCTTAGAGTGTATATAAAAAATGGTTGGAAAGTTTAAGCAGCTTTCTTTTTCTTGCCAATAGTTTAGCAATATCCGCTGCTTTCATAACTAATTTTTGAGTTTTTTTGTCAGAACGTCGTTTTTCTGGTTGCCATAGGTAATGAGTTATCAACCCAATTATTTAATGCCTCTTTGTATTTTTTAAATTCCTTTTCCTGCTCCATCATAATAGATGTCATATTTTGATTGTATAGCTAACCATTGAGAAGCGGGTGTTTTAGTTAATATCTCACCCGGAAGAATCCCTGGCCGCGTTGGCTCCTTGCAATAGAAACTCGCAATAGAATGAACGCTTACACTCTACGGGTGAGTCTAAAATTCGGGAAAAATAATTTAGGTTCAGTGCATTAGACGTCCGTAGTCGATCCAACTGATTTATTTAGGTTAAGTATTCTATTAATTGAAGTGTTATTATTTAAACTGTTTTAACTAACCTCTGTAAGTTAACTCTGAAAAGTAAGTTAACTCTGAAAAGCATTCACTATCCCAGTTACCCATGACAAAGTATCAACTATGAAAAAAGATGTAATATTTGCAATGCCGTTAGGTAAGGTAAGCGGGTTTGTGTTTGATGAACATGTTGCCAATGTTTTTAATGACATGATTACGCGATCTGTGCCTGGTTACGAAGTCGTTATTTCCATGATTGGTGTGTTAGCCGAACAGTATGCACAACCAGGGAGTTATTGTTATGATTTAGGGTGTTCTACTGGTGCAGTCACACTGGTGATGCGGCATCGTATTCAAAAAAAAATCACTAAAATAATTTCAGTCGATAATTCTGCGGCAATGGTGGATCGATGCCAAAAAAACATATTAAATGATACAAAAAAAATTCCGGTAAATGTCGTATTGTCTGATATTGTCAATATCACAATAGAGAATGCATCAGTGGTGATATTAAATTATACGTTGCAATTTGTTGATCTTGAAAAGCGCATGGATGTTTTAAAAAATATATATTCAGGTTTGTTAGCCGGGGGAGTGTTGGTGCTCTCAGAGAAAATCGGTTTTGAAAATAACGAAGAAGAAAAATTTCAAATGAATCTACATGATAATTTTAAACGACTTAATGGTTATTCTGACCTGGAAATAAGTCAGAAAAGAACGGCTTTGGAAAATGTGCTTGTCCCGGAAACCATGACGCGACACATCGACCGGTTGACTGCGGCGGGGTTTAAACAAGTATATGTGTGGTTTAAGACGTTTAATTTTGTTTCTATTGTTGCTGTCAAATGATTAATTACGATTCTTTGTATCAGGCAATGGCTGCTACAAAATTAAAAAATTGGGTTGATGATTTACGTAAAAATATACATGCTGAGATATTTCAGTCAGTGCATGGGGATATGGCGAAGTGGCTGGGTCTTCTAAACCAGCTACCTGAGGTAATTCCATCGTCTGTTAATTTGAATTCGGGCTGTATACGTATTGGTAGCAAAGACGATTGCGATAATAATACGCATAACAAGATAAAGCGCTTATTGCGTGATTTTCACCCCTGGCGCAAAGGCCCCTTCTCTGTTTTTGATATTGATATTGATACTGAGTGGCGATCGGATCTGAAATGGAATCGTCTCAAGACTAAAATACAACCGCTTAAAGACCGAGTGGTTTTGGATGTGGGTTGCGGTAGTGGATACCATTGCTGGAGAATGTCGGGTGATCATGCTGGACTCGTTATAGGTATTGATTCAACACTGCGATATGTTATGCAGTTTCACGCATTGCAGTATTATATCAATAATCCGACAGTGCATGTGTTGCCACTGAGCATAGACAATGTGCCAGCGGGATTAAATGCATTTGATACGGTGTTTTCAATGGGTGTGTTATATCATCGCCGTTCGCCGCTCGATCATCTTTATCAACTTAAAGGTTGTTTGCAGCAAGGTGGTGAATTAGTACTTGAAACACTGATTATCGAAGGTGAACAAGGTGAGGTGTTGCTGCCAGCAGGACGCTATGCAAAAATGCGCAATGTCTGGTTTATTCCTTCCTGCCTAACCCTGGAGCGCTGGTTGCAGCGGTGTGGGTTTACGGATGTCAATTTAATCGATGTGAATCAGACTTCGATAGAAGAACAACGGAGAACTGATTGGATGCGATTTGAATCGTTGTCAGATTTTCTTGACCCCGAGGATGCTAACTTGACAGTAGAGGGGTGCCCTGCGCCGAAACGGGCAATATTTACGGCGACGCTTTAGCTGGTGCCTTGGTCAGCACTTTAGTGAGTACTACTAATATTACCATTTAATATTGTTATCCTAATAATTCGTCCGCAGTAGATCCAACTGATTTATTTAGGATTATTGTATTAGACAGAAAATATGCCACTATTATTGTATTAGGCAGCTTCAACCTAAATAAATAACCCATAATAAAGCAATGGATAATAGGTAGTATCATCAATCAGGAGTTACTATGTGCCCGGATATTATGAAATATATAACAGGCGTTCAATCCGAAGATTCTTCATCGAATGGTTATTTGCTGAATATGGAAGACTGGTCAGAGGAAATTGCGCTTGCGGCAGCCAAACGTGAGGGTATTACGATGACAGAAGCACATTGGGAAATTATTCATTTTTTACGGCAATATTTTGATGAATTTGATTTAACACCCAATATCAGATTATTAGCCAAAGTGTTGAAAAAGCAGTTTGGCCCTGAAAAAGGAAGTCAGAAATACTTATATTCTTTGTTTCCCAAAGGCCCTTCATATCAAGGATGTCTGATTGCCGGGTTACCCATACCGCGTGATTGCATTGATATGCCAGGATAGAAATAGACCCCCGCGCCAGTCGCCAGTATTCGTTAAATAGACAGCTAAGGCTGCTTTATTTATTGTTCGACAGTGGATTAAGTATTGTAAGTTTTTTTCTCCTGAGACGAAAGTTTTAGATTTTTTAAATGAAGAGTCGGTTGAAGTAATTCTTCATGGAGTGTTTGCGCGGCTTGTAACCATGTACAGGCTTCGCATTCACAATGCATATTGTCATGTTCCATTCGGGTAATTTGAGCTTGAACAATCAGTATTGCAAACTCGAGATCATGTATAAGTTGTTTATGTGTTTTTTTAGTTAATTCCTCTACAGTATCATTTCTATATAGCCATTCACACTCTATAGAATCATAACATTCCCGACATATTTTCTCGCCTTTATTGTAAAGCAAATCGTGTGGGCATGATTCCATATTGAGAATCTCCCGTAGAAGTGTTTGCGGATACTTGAGCAAGTTTATTATTTGTTGGTTCATTAATTTCTCCCCGTTCCTTTTTATTGCAATATTTTTTAATTTTCCTGTTTACAGTGTAGCGGCAATACTGCTTGCATTGAAATTAATTATTTCTTGCCTGAATAATAATATTTATCGCGCCCTTTTTTGATCGTTATTTAGATTGTTGTGTTATTATGCGATGCGCGATGATTGTTCTTGATTAAATTGCTTAGTTATTATTACATTTGATATTACTTTGTTATTGCAGTACAGGAGAGTAACGTATGACCTTAACATTTGTTAATCGATTTTTATGGGTAGTTTTGTTTTTATGTGTCACTTTTTCACAGTTTGTATTAGCTGAACATGAAGCAGATCATAGATACACTATTCAGGGCTACGTATTAGATGGTCAAAAACGCGGAATAGCGAGCAGCAGTGTAAAGGCATTATTGGATGGGAAACTGGTTGCAGAAAAAACGACAGACAGTAGCGGATTTTATAAAGCGCAATTGCATTTACATGATCCAGATTATGGTAAAGAGCTAGAAATAGTGACCAAGCAGGGCAAAGGAACGGTGAAAATTAATTTTACGCTTGGAGATAAAAGTACTGAACGCTTTCATAATGTAAACTTTATTGATGGGCAACTTACTGAAGGCGAAATATCGATTTCAGGGTTTCCCCAATGGGTTTATTTCGCTGGCGCGGGCCTTGTTATATTAGGTGTGGTTATTGCAATGGGTGGTAAAAAGAAGAACAAGAAAAAATCAAAGAAAAAAAATTAGTGGCTATTCCCAGATCGGCATTTCATTGCGCGGCGCTTGCACATGAAATAGATTTTTAGATGCCAGGTAATTTTGGAAAAATGCTTACTATGGAATGGTGTAATGATTTTAACAGGTAATTGAATTATGGTAGAAAATTAATCTTACTAAAATAAAGCAAAATTATTTTTTATGGCGTCACAACCGTTATAGAAAATCTTAATTTGCGATTTTTATCTGTGCGCTTAAACTTAACCTTACCTAATTCACCAATACAAAGATTCGCCACTCCTGTGGCACCACTAAAATCAGAGGTCCCTTTCCTTGATCTTTGTTGAATAGGTAATAAAGGGGCCTAGCAAGCCGCTTCTTGATGTAAGCGGCTTTTTAGTTGTACACTCACTTATCTATACAAAAAATTATCCTACAAAAAACATCTCAATCTGTTCAGCTACCATTCAGTTTGTGGCATGCATAATAGGCTCCAAGCTAACAAAAGAAATACGAAATATTGTTAGTTATTAAGGTTTTAAGCGATTTTTGTATTAAACCTGTAGCCGTGGGTTTAATTTAGGCGCCTTTTATGAGTAAGTGGTGAGCCATCCATGAATTCATAATTGGCGATTGTAGGTACCTGGGAGCGCTGCATAAGCACCCCCTTCGTTTATGAGCTTTCCAGGTGCACCTACTTTATCATTTTATTTCAAACTGACAGCCTTCAGATTCTCTTAAGTATTGCTTCGGACCCACTACACTGCACCCACACTGTAACTTATACTGTTAATTTCAACAGCAATTTCATTGTATCTAAGAATTGCTTGCTCGCAACCGATTAAACTAAGGCGATGGCAGCATAAGGTGCCGGGCATTAATCTCTAAAATATATTATTCAATATGCGTATTTTGGTTATCGAAGACGAAGCTCCATTACGTGAACAGCTTGTTACCTGTCTAAAGGAGTTGGACTACGCCGTGGATGCGGGCAAAGACGGCGAAGAAGGTTTATACCTGGGTTTGGAATATCCTTTCGATGTTGCCATTATTGATCTTGGGTTGCCCAAAATAGAAGGTATTGATGTGGTTCGTCAATTGCGGGAAAAAGACAAGACATTTCCGATTTTGATTTTAACTGCACGTGGTCGTTGGCAGGATAAAGTAACCGGGCTGGAGGCCGGTGCAGATGACTATATGGTTAAACCATTCCATATGGAAGAGCTTCTTGCGCGAATAAAAGTATTGCTGCGACGTTCGGTAGGGCTCTCCAAGCCGGAAATTAAATGTGGACCTATAACCATGAACACAGCATCACAGGAGGTGATGGTAAACGACAAACCTATCGAGTTAACCAGTTATGAATACCGCGTACTGGAGTATTTAATTACTCGCAATGGCGATGTTGTTTCTAAAACGGAACTCACAGAACACATTTATGACCAAGATTTCGACCGGGACAGTAATGTTATCGAAGTGTTTATCGGTCGGTTAAGAAAAAAATTGGACCCGGAAAATACCTATTCGCCCATTGAAACATTGCGTGGAAAAGGTTATCGGTTTTCGTTAAAAGGAACCGCCGAAAATTGATGTCCATGAGCACCAGATTGTTATTGGCAGCAAGTATAGTGCTGGCGGCATTTTTTGGTTTAACTGGATTCACCCTTAATAAGGTATTTAGAGAAAGTGCTGAGACAGCGGTTCGAGATCGCCTCGAAGGACATGTTTACACACTTATTGCCGCTACTATTATAGGTAAAGACAAAGGTCTGCAATTACCTACTCACTTGAGCTTTTCACACCCTTCTTCAAAATTGTTTGCACAAGCCATCAGTAACGACGCTAAAAAAGTATGGCGATCCCCCTCTTCAATTGATCGAAAATACATGTTCCGCTGGGCATTGCAGCCGGATGTGACAAAATTTGAAAATATAAAAATGTCAGATGATGTTGAACTCATTGTATTTAGCCTGGGGGTTACCTGGGACGAAAGTGAGGATGTGCATGATGGCTACACATTTAGCGTCGCCGAAAAAAAGGAAGTACTGGATAAGCAGGTGCGCAATTTCCAGAAAAATTTATGGGGTTGGCTAACCGGTGTTGCACTTATTCTATTAGTTGTTCAAAGCGTCATATTAAGGTGGGGTTTGTTGCCCCTTCGACGTGTGGTTCGTGATTTAAAGTCTATCGAAGTCGGGCAACGCACGCAATTGGAAGAGTCATACCCAAAAGAACTCACTGGCCTGACGGATAATTTAAATAAGTTGATTAGAAATGAGCGGGAACATTTAACGCGTTATCGGCATACATTGGGAAATTTGGCGCATAGTCTTAAAACGCCCTTGGCCGTATTAAGAGGAGAGGTTAGAAATTTTTCTGCTGATAATAAATCAAAACGGGTAATGGATGAACAAGTCGGACGAATGTCACAAATTGTAGAATATCAGTTGCAAAGAGCGGCTGCGTCTGGGCGCTCGGCGATTACTGCACGAGTTAAAACCATTGATATAGTAAATAAAATTGTGAATGCGTTAAACAAAGTGTATACGGAAAAAAATATTGACGTTGAGGTTGCCGTTAGTCAGTCTTCAATATTTCACGGCGATGAGGGTGATTTATTAGAAATACTCGGAAATATTCTGGATAACGCCTATAAGTGTTGTGAAAAACGGGTCAAGATCAGTACATTTAAACCTGTTGATGGTAATGAAGATGCTTATTTCGTAGTACACGTCGATGATGACGGACCGGGTATAGACAAAAAACACATTGAGAAACTGGTGCAACGTGGTGTCAGGGGTGATTCTAAATCACCGGGGCAGGGAATAGGTCTGGCCGTCGTGGATGATATTTTACAGGTTTATTCCGGAAAGCTGGAAATAGGAAAAAGTGACCTGGGTGGTGCTCGGTTGACGATAATTGTTCCGGAGAATTAAGCGTGACCGTGCCCATTACCCGTGATACGGACTTATCTGCAGGCCACAGACCTGAAAGATTAACTAATACACCCATAAAGAATATATTAGAGTATTAGTATTTACTAATTAATATGTTGGCGCTAGACTTGCTCCTGATCGAATATTGGAGATCACAGGAGCAGCGATGACGATTTTGTTAAAAAGAATTTCAATTCAATTACTGACTGCGTTGGTTTTTCTTATCTTTTCCCCTCATTTCGCGATCGCAGGCAATGCGGCGGCTGGCAAAGAAACAGCTATTTTGTGCGTTGGTTGCCACGGTGAAAAGGGTGTTGGTGTCAGTCCCGAGATTCCCAACCTTGCAGGACAAAAGAAAACCTATTTGGTCAATACCCTAAAAGATTTTCGGGCAGGGGTACGTAAGAATCCCATAATGAATTCAATGGTTAAAACGTTAAGTGATTCTGATGTTGAAAATCTAGCAGCCTATTTTTCAAGTCTGAAATAATCCACCAGCCCTTTTAGAAATATTCTAACGTATCAATAAATTAGTTTAATGAAAGAAATAAAAATGTCAGACAAAGATAGCAAACCCCCCAAAGAACCCGGGCGCCGCCACTTTTTGGAAACCGTGACAGGCGTTGTCGCAGGCGCAGGTGCTTGTGGTGCAGCGTGGCCTTTCATCAGCAGTATGAATCCCACCAAAGATGTACTTGCCAAATCCACATCAGAAGTTGAATTAGGCGATATTGCTGTAGGCGAAACAAAAACGATTGATTGGCAGGGTAAGCCAGTGTTTATTTTACATCGGACACCCGAGCAGATTACTGGTTCAAGAAGTCAGCAGAGTTTGCAAACTAAGGACCCTGAAAAAGATGAATTGCGTGTACAAAAACCGCAATGGCTAGTCGTCGTGGGCTTATGTACACATCTTGGTTGTGTACCTTTGCGAAAAAAAACAGGTTGGCTATGCCCCTGTCACGGCAGTGTTTACGATAACAGCGGTCGAATCCTATCAGGGCCAGCGCCTAAAAATCTTATTTTACCCCCCTACGAATTTTTATCTGACAATAAATTATTGATTGGTAAAGTCGAGAAACAATCATGAGCAAAATAATGAACTGGGTTGATGAGCGTTTTCCGCTTAGTGAATTTATAAAACAGGATTTAACTGGTTATCCTACGCCAAGAAATCTAAGCTATTGGTGGAACTTTGGCTTCCTTGCTGGTTTTGTGCTGGTATTGCAAGTACTGAGTGGGTTGTTTCTTGCGATGCATTATAAGCCAGATGCCAGTCTTGCTTTTGATTCCATAGAACACATTATGCGAGAAGTAAATTATGGCTGGTTAATTCGTTATATTCATTCAACGGGTGCATCGGCGTTTTTTGCTGTTATTTTTATCCACATGGCACGTACCCTCTATTATGGTTCCTACCGCGCGCCACGAGAACTCATGTGGTGGACAGGGCAGGGTTTACTGCTGTTATTGATGGCCACTGCATTTTTCGGGTATCTGTTGCCATGGGGACAGATGTCGTATTGGGGCGCACAAGTGATCACAAATTTGTTTCGTGCCACACCCTTTTTTGGCGATGAAATTGTTGTTTGGTTGCGCGGTGGGTTTTCAATCGGCGATGCGACGCTAACACGTTTTTTTGTTTTGCATTACTTATTTCCCTTTTTAATCATTGCCTTGGTGCTAATTCATTTAATTGCGTTACATACTGTTAAAAGCAGCAATCCGTCCGGGATTAATTTGGCGGCAAAAGATAATATTCCATTTCATCCTTATTTTACGGCCAAGGATTTGTATGGGTTAGGCGTGTTTTTAATTGTCTTTTGTTTTTTTGTTTTTTTTGGCCCGGAATTTTTTATCGAAGCTGATAACAATATACCCGCTAACCCGCTAAAAACCCCGGCCCATATCGTACCGGAATGGTATTTTCTGCCTTTCTACGCTATTTTAAGATCAATACCTGATTTGTTGGGTGGGGTCGTTGCCATGGGGTTGTCTGTTTTAATTTTTTCGGCAATGCCTTTTCTTGATCGTAGCCATATTCCTGGCGGTGCTCGATACCGGCCAATTTATAGAATACTTTTTTACACATTTGTCGTTGATTTTATGGTGCTCACTTATGTGGGAGCAAAACCACCGAGTCCCGGTTTGGTTCTCACTGGCCAGATCGCTACGTTTATTTATTTTGCGCTTTTTGCATTATTACCGTTCATTTCAAAAGCTGAAGAAAAATGGTTATGTAAACGTGGACTGCCTGCAGAAGTCGAAGAATTACTAAAAAGTAAGTCATCACCTGATAAGTTTAACTGCTCCGTATGAACCAAAAAACAATGACATTTTTGCTGTTTGGCTGCTTCCTATTTGTATCTGTAAATAGTCGGGCAGCATCTGATGTGCTGCTGGCAGATATCAAGTTTAACCGAAGTATGGAAAATATTAAAAGTGGGGCGCAGGTGGCGCTGGATGTTTGCCGGCTTTGCCACAACCTGGATTATATTAAATATCGAAATTTGCAGGACATCGGCTTCTCGGTAACCGAAGTGAATGAGATTAGAGGCAACAATGCGCTTAATGCCTCTATCCAAAGCACAACCAAGCCTGAAATAGCGCAAAAATTATTTGGTATGGTTCCCCCTGATCTATCTTTAATGGCCAAAGCGCGTCGTGGTGGTGCGCACTATATTTATACCTTGTTAACCAGTTACTCCATGAATGCAGAAGAGCATATTGAGAATAAATTATTCCCTGGCATTAAGATGCCAGATCCTTTTTCTTATGCATTAAGAACAGACGAAGCAAGACAAA
>CAZWBV010000061.1:0-10807 GCA_964632225.1 uncultured Gammaproteobacteria bacterium
ATCGGTTTGGTGTTAAATAAAAACCATACTTTGCCGGGGCTTCAATATCATGGCGAGTACTACGGATATTAACTCGCGTGGTTAATGGTATGCTGGTAAATGCAATGTCGGTGGATGTTGAAGATTATTTTCAAGTATCCGCTTTTGAAAAAATTATACACCGTCAGCAGTGGTCGTTACTTCCGTGTCGTGTAGAACACAATACGACGCGCACGCTTCAGTTATTTTCTACCTATAATGTTAAAGCAACCTTTTTTATGTTGGGCTGGGTCGCTGAGCGATATCCAGCACTGGTCAGGCGCATTGTTGATGAAGGGCATGAGTTGGCTAGCCACGGTTATGGGCATGAACGGATTACTGATTTAACCCCAGATTCTTTTCGTGAAGATATTCGAAAAACAAAAATAATTCTGGAAGATATTGCCGGAGTTGAGGTAAAAGGGTATCGGGCACCAAGTTATTCAATCGGTATGGATACGTTGTGGGCACATGATGTGCTTCAGGATGAAAATTATAAATATAGTTCAAGCGTATACCCGATCAAGCATGACCACTATGGCATACCTGATGCGCCCCGTTTTAGTTACCCGGTTGTTGATGGAAAATTTAGAGAAATCCCCATTTCCACTTTAAGAATGATGGGCAATAATCTTCCGATTGGTGGTGGTGGTTACTTTCGGTTGTTGCCTTACCAATTATCAAAGATGGCTATTCGCCGCGTAAACGATAATGAGAAAAAGCCGTGTGTGTTCTATTTTCACCCGTGGGAAATAGACCATGAACAACCGGTGCAACGCGGTATTGGTGTGAAAACCAGAGTGCGACATTATTTAAATTTAAAGAGAATGGAGCCGCGTCTTAAGCATCTACTCAACGATTTTAGTTGGGACAGAATTGATCATGTCTTTTTGCAAGTGATTAATGATGACTAAATTAAACGTGACGGTCACATCAAGTGGTGATAACTCGAACTCTTTTGCTGTTGCATGGGACAACTATGTTGAGACCCATCAAGATGCCAGTTTATATCACTTGACTATTTGGCGAGATTTGATTGAGAAGGTATTTGGCCATAGATCTCATTATCTTACTGCTCAAAATAATCTGCGGGATGTGGTCGGTGTTTTACCGCTGGTACAACTTAAAAGTCGTCTATTCGGTCATTATATTGTATCGTTACCTTATTTTAATTACGGCGGTGTTCTCGCTGATGATGAGCAGGTTAAGCAGGTTTTGTTGGATAAGGCGGCCGAATTAGCGAAAGAACAACACGTGGCCCATATTGAATTAAGAGATCTGAAGCCACTTGGACGTAATTGGAAGTGTAAACAGGACAAAGTGCTGATGTACCTGTCTTTACCAGATACGGTGAATGAACTGTGGAGGGCGGTGGGTTCAAAGTGCCGGGCACAAATCAAACGCCTGGATAGGGAAGATGATATTGAAATTGTTCAGGGAGGCGTGGAGTTTGTAAATGATTTTTATGAAGTATTTGCGCACAATATGCGTGATTTGGGCACGCCAGTCTATGCCAAGTCTCTTTTTTTCTGGATTAATAAATCGCTGCCTGATAATTCGCATATTCTAGTTATTAGAAAGGATGGCAAGCCCGTCGCTGGCGCGTTTCTGGTCGGTTATAAAAAGCGGCTGGAAATTCCCTGGGCCTCTTCATTGCGTGAGTTTAATCGTTTGGGCACCAATATGCGTTTGTATTGGGAAGTATTAAAGTATGCGATTGAGCAGGGGTATGATGTTTTCGATTTTGGCCGTTCAACACATGGCTCAGGTACGTATCGATTCAAAAAACAATGGGGTGCGCAGCCAGTACAATGCTATTGGCATTATTGGCTTAGCGATACGGCAACCATGCCGCAATTAAATCCGGACAATCCACGCTATAAACTGGCGATTAAAGTTTGGCAACGGTTGCCGATAGCGGTGACTAAATTGATTGGACCGCGTATTGTAAAAAATCTACCATAGTAAGTCTGAACACCTTACTGTTATGGACAAGCGATGGGCAAACGAAGCTTATTAATTGCGACTCTATGTTATTTGATAATGCTTGTTTATGGGACACTTTATCCATTGCAGAATTGGCAATTTCATGCCGCATCGACGAGTGGCTTGCTGCAATGGCCTGCCTACCTATCTAGATCGGATAG
This sequence comes from uncultured Gammaproteobacteria bacterium, assembly GCA_964632225.1. Lineage (GTDB taxonomy): Bacteria > Pseudomonadota > Gammaproteobacteria > SG8-11 > SG8-11 > JAADIM01. The sequence goes on from CAZWBV010000061.1 coordinate 2,166, forward strand.
CTTTATAAATTTAATTATTTACTTGCCACTGGGATTTCTAGTTGCCGTACTGGTTTATAGACGTTTCACTATCATATTTGCAATCCTGTTTTCCACTGCTGTAGGAGCTGGTTTAAGTGTTTTGTTGGAATATGGTCAAAGTTTTTTACCGACAAGGGTGAGTTCTTTGGCGGATGTTACGCTTAATACGGTTGGCGCACTTGTTGGTTCGTTGGTTGCAGGGGCGATTCTTCTGGGAAAATTTCGAAATAATCAATTGTCAATTTTAGTAAACCGTCATTTTTTCTCTTCAGAGAAAACCGCTGTTATTTTGATCATAGTTATTTTATGGTTATTTGCTGAGTTAATGCCGTTAATTTTTTCAACGAGTCATGTTGGATTTCTTTTTGGAATTCGACCTTTTTGGTTTGTACTGAATCAACCTAGTCATATTGACTGGGTGATGGTAGTTAACTATTTTTCAATTTCGATTGTGATAGGGCTACTTGTTTCTAGCAGCTTAAGAAAAAAAGCGCATTTAATGCGATGGATGGGTGTGCTTTTCATTTTTGTTATTGCCGCAAAAATTATTATTATTACCAGGCAGATTTATTTGGAAACAATTCTAGGTTTAGGTATTGGGTTGTTATTTGTGAATTGGTTGACGAAAATAAATTTGGTGAATAGTTTTGTAATAATGATATGCGTGTTACTCATGCTCATAGTGGGTGTCGGTGTTTTTCAGGAAAATAAGTATTCAATTAATTGGTTACCGTTTCATTTTCAAATTCAAGGTGCTGGTTTTAAATTTTCAAATTTGATTCAGCAAGTATGGCCCTATACGGTACTCAGCTACACTCTGGTTTGGGTTGATGACTCACGCTATACAAATAATGAAATATTAAAAAGTGGTCTGCTGGTATTGTTTATCGCAATCGGTATTGAGTGGGTCCGACAGATGTTGTTCGGGCAATATTCAGATATTACCAATGTCATTTTAGCACTGATGGGTTGGTTTATTTTTTATTTGGTAGTTACGTTTAGTAGCAATAAATTCAAATGTCAATTCGACGTCCCCGCAAAATAAATTAGTAACAAGCGATTTAGCTGCATTATTGCTTAATGTGCTTTGTTAATCACTTTTTTTGATAAAGTCGGAAAGAGAATTCGATTACATTTCAATTGAGTATTAGTCCACAGATTCTTAATTTCACATTAATTAGAAGAATTTAATTGTGACTGACTGCCGATTCTGGTTCTTAAGATTCGCTATAGTTTTACCCTATATAGTCATTTAGGGGTGCACGAGGTGAATTACCGTCATATGTATATAACTTCACTTACTTTCTGGCGAAATAACATGAGTTTTTTCGTCACGCGAAACACGTTAAATAATCCAAACAATTTCAATATAGGAATCTATCAAGGAGGACTGTTATTGGTTTTGCTATTGCTTGGCGGTTGCGGAGGCACTTCTATCTCTTCAAGCGATTCTCCTGACATGACCTCAGATGCCGTTTCAGATAATAAAGCGACACTCACCTGGCAATCGCCAACAAAAAATGCCGATGGATCGCCTATTGATGATCTGGCCGGGCATGTCATTTATATGTCTTCCGCGTCAGGTGTTTACAACTTGAATGATATTGTGTCAAATATTCCAATAAGTACAGTAGCAGGCGGTACATCTGAAACATTTACCATCTCCGATCTAACGCCTGGAACTCATTATTTTCAAATTACTGCTTATAATGCCGCAGGATTTGAAAGTGCGCCTTCTGTTGAGGTACATAAGACAATACAGTAAATATTTTTTCTATGGCCTTAAAAATAGATATTAATTTAACTTGTCCTCAACAAAGTTTCGCCAAAATAGTTTTCCTTCACAACGATTTCTACTCTCGGACAGCCTCTTAGTTGACTATTGTTAAGTTATTTTTTTGTACTGCTGTTTTTCTAAAATAAACAATCATTAACCGATCAATATAAGTGTCAGGTAAATTTACAGTATTGAAATTTTTTCTGGACTTAATTATCGATTATTTAAAAAATAACCAATATAAATAACACTGTCGCCTGTTTTTCGAACGAAAACACAGTGTCAGTAGACATATTATCTTCATAGTTAATAGTTACTGTAGGCATACTTTACAAAGAAATGTTATGCCAGCAAACCCAGTTTTGTATATCAAATATAACTCTGTGAGTATTAACGATTTTTTTGTGGTGGTATGTTTTGTGCTGCTACAGTAAATAGCAATAAACTAGATTGAGAATAATTTTTTAATGGATCTCGATTGCAAAGCTGTTGATGTGCCGTGTGCAAACGCACACAGGAAGTGAGTGCGTGTTTTATAGAATATAATATGTAAGGAAATTTGAACATCGGTAATCACTGGTGTTTTCCTTGGTAGTACCTATATTATTTGTAGTAACGCCCAACCGAGTATTCTCAATTGTATTTTATCGCAATGCAGAAATAGAGCGCTAAAAGTGAAAGTACTCAATGTTTATAAATGCGCTAATCAGTTCTTTTTTCAAAGAGGGTGAAAAGATGATAATAAAGAAAACTCAATTATTTTGGACTTCAACACTTTTGTTTGCATTACTGCTGGTATCAGTTGCACACGCGACACACTTTCGTTACGGACATATATCTTGGACAGTTGGTACATCTCCAAATTCTGTAAATGTAAGAATACTGGATGCGTGGCGTGGAAATGGTTATAACAATAGGTGCGTAAATCCCGTTTCTGTGTCATTTGTCGCGTGCACAGGTCCGGGTGGTGTCGCTGGGGTAGGTGATATAATTGGTGAGGTTATTGGCAATTCGAAATTTGACTGGGGTGATGGTACTCCGACAGTCGGATCAACGTTAGGGCCATTATTGTATCTGGTTACTGCTATTGATCCTGTGAATAATTGGCTGTCTGGCGTTGCTGTGGATCCGAGTAGCTTACCTCTCACTAATCCAGGTGATCCAATTGATACTATTCTGAATCATACATATAGTAGTATTGGGTCCTTTACAGCATTTATAGTGGATTGCTGCCGGATTTCTGCGCGTTCAGGTCCAAATCAACATATTAATAATCCTAATGGGTCTTATCGTATTGAAACTGAAATTGATTTAAGTTCAGGCAATAATTCTCCATCGAGTGTACAAGACGCGATTGTTTTATGCCCTACAGGAGGTATCTGCAGTTTCACAATTCCGGCAACCGATGTTGATGGTGATACGCTGTCGTTTCGATTATCTACAGCGGCGGAATCTAGAGGCCTCAGACAGCCAGGTAGCCCAGGAAGCCGCGCACCTAATCCAGCCAGTATCGATCCATTAACAGGTGTTTATACTTGGGATACCGCTGGCGCAGCCTTAGCAAGTGGCGGGCGAAACACGTTGTATTCTACCCAAGTTATGATTGAAGATGGCACGACTAAAGTACCCTTGGACTTTTTTATCCAATTAACCACAGTGGATCCCAATCCCCCTGTCATCATGCCACCGGATGGCTCACCGCCAGTTTGCGACACAACCCAAGTGGTTACGTTAGGTAATACATTAATATTTGATGTTGTCGCTTCAGATTCGGATGCAGGTGATACTGTTACGCTAAATAGCGCAGGATTACCGTCGGGTGCAAGTATGTCACCCGTTTTGCCCATTACAGGCAATCCCGTGGTCAGTAGTTTCAGTTGGACGCCAAATGCATCGCAAGTTGGCAATTTGGTTGTGAGCTTTAGTGCAGTGAGCTCCAGTGGCGGGTTTGCACAATGTCCAGTAACGCTGAGTGTTTCAGCCACACAAAAGTGCGACATTAATGCAGATGGTAATGTCGATAGAAATGACATCGCACTCATTATGGCTGCTAGAAACACGTCGGCCTCTGGTTCAGGCGATCCTCGTGATATTGATGGAGATGGTGTCATTACCGTCTTGGACGCCCGACAATGTGTTCTTGAATGTGATTTTAACAATTGCCTAGTGTCTTCAGGACTTTAAATTAGCTTGTTTGGGTCGGGTCCCTGTTCTGATAACAGAGCAGGGACCCGTCTTCTACAAAAAGATAATTATTTTACTTATTACTAACAAAGGAGTTTTACATGAGGTTTAACAAATTAATTCTAAGAGCTGTGGCTTTCTCCTTGTTGCTCATGGCTAGTCAATCTGTGTTTGCGGTGGTGATCTTGAATTTTTCACCCAATTCACAGACAGTTTTGTTATCTGGACAAGCTTCAGTTGACATTGTGGCCAGTAATTTACAAAACGAATTTATTGGTGAGTTCGATTTTATCGCCAGTTGGGATAGCAGTATTTTATCGCTTGCTAATGTTTCCTTTGGTAGCCTGTTGGGAGACGGAACTAATTCCATTCAATCAGAAATTACTGATAACGTGGCAGGGTCTTCAATCTTAGCAGAAGTGTCGTTTCTTTCTTCTGCTGATTTATTTTTATCGCAACCTGGTACCGGTAATTTTATTTTGGCGACATTGGTTTTTGATACCTTAACGGTTGGTTTGTCAGATTTAACGCTAACGCAAAATATTTCTGGCGGAGGGTTTTTAGGCGATGGGGGCGGTTTATTGTTGGCAGCAAATGCTAATCCGGGATCTATTAATGTGGTTGCTGCCTCAGTGCCTGAGCCGGGTACTTTATTTCTAATAGGGATAGGATTGCTCACGATTTTAACTCTGCGTCAGCGAGCAAAAATGTAGTGGATTAAGAATTACTCAGAGCCGCTATGGGATCAGTAAAGGCACACTCAACGAGGTATTAAACATTGGATACTCAAAGCCAATGCAGCAACCATAATAATGGACAACAAAAGCTAAATCTTCAGCCAAAGGTGGTCGCGGAAGGCTAAAAGTATGTCCTGAAGTTTTGCTTCAGTTGTTATCCCATGTACATCAAAAGGTAGTTTTGCTTTCTTTTTTTGCTATACACTATTATAGTAGAGAGAAAAATAGCATCATCTCCCTCGACGAATTTCAACTCCCTTTTTTTGTGCAATATTTATAATTTTGAAAGGTTTTGCAGAGCTTCTGAACAGGTAAATACTTTCATTTTATATCCAATACTCCGATTTTGTCTCAAGATTGGTCAGACGATTATCGATGCCACAGTAAGGTATTGTTTCACATTATGCGGTCATAAGTGCAATTTTTGTAGTACAATGTGTGGCCACAGTATCCTTTGATTGTTTTACATTGTGTGGGAGTGAGTTCATATCTGTTGAATATTACCGGGCTATACGTGTTATGTATGAAAAATATTACGGGCTAACGGCCATGCCTTTTGCGATAACACCGGACCCGCGTTTTTTTTATGCGAGCAAAGGCCACAAAAAAGCGTTTTCTTACCTGTGTTATGGCATGGTCAAAAGTGAAGGATTTGTGGTGATCACTGGCGAACCCGGATTGGGGAAGTCAACTATTGCATATCGTTTATTGGATCAAAAAACGGGACCGGAACTTATCGTTGGGCATATTACCACTACTCAGATTAATGCTGATAATTTGTTGCGTATGATTTCATCTGGGTTTTGCTTGGAATTTGAAAGAAAATCCAAAGCGGCGTTACTGAGAAATATTGAAGCGTTTTTACACGAACGCAATAATGCCGGTCAACGGTGTATATTAGTTATCGATGAGGCGCAAAACTTACCACTGGAATCACTGGAAGAGTTACGTATGTTATCCAATATCCAGGAAGGGCCTAAGGCGCTGCTGCAAACTTTTCTATTAGGCCAAAATCTTTTGACTGAAAAGTTAACACAGTCGTGCTTAATACAATTTAGACAACGCATCATCGCCAGTTTACATTTAAAACCACTACGATTAAGTGAAATGGTAGAGTATATACATTCGCGATTAAAAAATGTGAATTGGAAAAACGACCCTGATTTCTCGGATGAGGCGTATCAGGCGATATTTCGCTTTACTGAAGGAAACCCGAGAAAAATAAATATTTGTTGCGATAGGCTGTTACTTTCTGCTTGCATGGAGGAAGTTCATTTTATCGACGTTGAACATGTAGAACAAATAATGGATGAATTATCTAACGAGATTAGTGGTCAGTTTAAATTTGACAAAAAACAAGTACTCGAAATAAAGGCAGCAAAGGAAAAATTGGCGGCCGTATCCAGCTCTAGTAAGCACAAAGATAAAGAACCAGGGGTGACGTCGACTAAGGTTTCGACCGATATGCCAACCGAGAGATCGACTACGTGTTCAGGAGAGAATTCAGAGGAAAATTCAACGCAATACACACGTCGGGAGGTAGAGCCTGCCTCTAAAATACCGAATACACATAGAGACAATATTAATTATTTAGTTGAAACAATGTTGGCACTTGATATCAACGTAAAAGATTTGAATAAAGCGCTTCCTAATGAGTGATCTCAATATTAGATTTCTGAGCGTAATCAGTTTATTGTTAGGGTTACTAAGTTCACTATCGACATTAGACGTTCTATATGACACGTATTCTAGGCATCGACCCAGGTTCGCAAATTACCGGTTACGGTGTAATAGAAACGGACGGTAATCGGTCAATTTATATTGATTGTGGCTGTATTCGTGCGTCGGGTGCGACGTTAGCGGATCGGCTTAATTCTATTTATCACGGTGTCCACAATATCGTTGAAATTCACTTGCCGCATGAAGTTGCTGTAGAGAAAGTATTCATGAGCAAAAACGCGGATTCTGCGTTGAAATTAGGCCAAGCACGCGGAGTGGCTATTTGTGCGGCATCCAGAGCGCATATCCCCGTTGTTGAATATGCCGCGACCGAAGTAAAAAAAGCCGTTGTGGGCAAAGGTCGGGCTGACAAATCACAAGTCCAGCATATGGTTCGAATTCTCCTCAATTTACAAGGCAAGCTACAGGTGGATGCAGCCGATGCATTGGCTATTGCGTTGTGTCATGGGCATACCCGTCAAACCCTGAATAAGATAGACTTGAGCGCACGATAAGCAGCAATCAGCATCAATTTCTAGCGTTTAGACTGGAGTTGGCGTTTAGACTGGAGTTTAGACAATGATAGGGCGATTAAAAGGCACACTGGTTACTAAAAGAGCGCCTAATATCCTGATAGAGGTTAACGGGGTGGGTTATGAACTCGAAGCCCCGATGACGACCTTTTATGATCTTCCCGGCGAAGGCAGTAATGTGACCTTGCACACCCATTTGGTGGTGCGTGATGATGCACACTTGTTGTATGGTTTTATCAAAGAAAGTGAGCGTGCACTGTTTAGAGCACTGATTAAAGTCAATGGGGTTGGCCCCAAGTTAGCCATTACTATTCTATCGGGTATTTCATCTGCGGATTTTGTACGCTGTGTGAGTGAGAATGATGTTGTGACGTTGGTGCGGCTACCTGGCGTGGGTAAAAAAACGGCGGAGCGACTCATTATTGAGATGCGAGATCGCTTATCGCCAGTTGATCAAACGACAGACGATTCCGCGTCTAATCCATCGCTAGTCACCCCGTCATCGTCGCCGGGTGAGAAACGTGATGCGATCGGTGCGCTTGTTTCCCTGGGTTACAAGCCGCAAGAAGCAGACCGGTTGATTCAACAGGTGGAAACCACAGGGCGAATGAGTGAAGAAATTATTCGTGATGCGCTTAGGGCAGCCGCAGCGAGGTAAACAGGAATGCATGAATCTGACCAAGTGACTGATCGAGTAATAAGCGCGTCCGCAGGAAGCAACGAAGATGTCATCGATCGTGCGATCCGGCCGCGATTGCTTGCGGATTACATCGGGCAAAAAAGTGTTCACGAACAAATGGAGATTTTTATCCAGGCGGCACGTGGCCGTCAGGAAGCATTGGATCACACGTTAATATTTGGTCCGCCGGGGCTGGGCAAAACCACGTTGGCGAATATTATTGCCAACGAATTAGGCGTAAATATTAAACAAACCTCCGGCCCGGTGTTAGAGCGACCGGGTGACCTCGCGGCGTTGCTGACGAATCTTGAACCCCATGATGTGTTGTTTGTGGATGAAATACATCGATTAAGTCCCGTGGTTGAAGAAGTGCTGTACCCGGCGATGGAAGATTATCAATTGGATATTATGATTGGCGAAGGGCCGGCTGCGCGATCGATAAAACTGGATATTCCGCCTTTTACACTGGTGGGTGCAACGACCCGGGCGGGTTTGTTGACGTCGCCATTACGTGATCGATTTGGTATCGTGCAGCGACTGGAATTTTATAGTACTGAAGATCTGTTAACGATTGTTATTCGATCCGCTGGGATACTTAATGTCAATATGGAAAAAGCGGGCGCGTTGGAAGTCGCCAGGCGGGCCAGGGGAACACCGCGCATTGCAAATCGATTATTACGACGGGTACGGGATTTTGCGGAAGTGAAAGCCAACGGAAATGCAAGCAAGCAGGTTTCTTGTGACGCATTGGATATGTTGGAAGTGGATACCAATGGTTTTGATATGATGGATCGGAAATTATTGTTAACTGTGATTGAGAAATTTGACGGTGGGCCCGTCGGCATAGACAATTTAGCCGCTGCAATTGGCGAAGAGCGCACGACGATAGAAGATGTGCTGGAGCCTTTTTTGATTCAACAAGGTTTTATTATGCGTACACCACGTGGTCGAATAGCCACCAAAAATGCCTATGCGCATTTTGGGTTCACACC
>CAZWBV010000062.1:0-10776 GCA_964632225.1 uncultured Gammaproteobacteria bacterium
TCAGCACCAGAAAATTTATCTCTTATATCTTTCTTTTTAATCCATGAATTAAGATTACCTGCCATAATTGATAATACCTCACGGTAGTCATCAGATTTAATTTGCTCATTATATGCACTTTGATAATATCGTGTACCAATTTCATCTAATGCGCCTCCTTGGTTAAATGCACCTTCTGCAACATCATCCGCACTTATTTCTCCATCTTTATTAAACTCGAAAGCAGAAAAAGAAAATTGTTGAATAAAATGAGGATATCCCTCAGACAAAGTAGATATAGAATTTTTTGCTTGTTGAGTAATTGTTGTTGTTTTTGAATTAACCTTATTCCCAGCAGTAATTCCTCTTTCAACAACCCATTTTCGTTCATCTGGTGTTAATTCTTTTACTATCAAATGAGAAAATATTCTAATTGATGATTCATGAGAATTAGATAATTTTTCAATAACATCAGGCAATCCAGCCACAACAAACATTACATTATCGCAGCCATTTTGTTGAAGTAGCTCAGTTACGGCTTTAAAAAAATACCCCATATGAAGGTTAGGGCAAGCACTATCTGCCTCATCGAAAAAGAATACAATACCATCATATGCACTTTCATCTTTTTCAGGATTTGTTATTCTTAAACATGTTTTAGATAATGAAAAAGCAAAATCATCAACTAAACTATCTAAATCTGAAGTAGATTCACATTCTTCAATTCCAGAGTCCATTATTTTTATTTTTTTAATAAAAGACCATGTTTCGCTTAAATAAGCTCTAAGCTTTTCAACTTCCCCAATCTCTCTAGTTAAATTTTTTTCAATCAACTTAATAAAGCCGAGAAGAGTAGTATTTTTTGATATTAAAACATTTACTGTGACAAAATTAAATTTTTCATTATCTGAATTTAAAATATCTCCAGTTGCTGTCGGTTTAATAAAATTTATTAAAGAAGATTTCCCTATTCCTCTTTCTCCAGTAATGAGGAAATTAGAAGATTGTCCATGTTTTGTCTGGTGAAGTCCCTTTTCCAACGCATCAATTTCTTTTATTCGGCCTGCAAACATACCCGGAGACACGGGGCTATTCGGTTTGAATGGATTTATTTTCACAGACTTATTTCCTTGTATTGATATAATGCCCGAGTTGACAGGTCTCCTGTCAACTCGGGCATTCGAAGGTTGCGGAGCGGTAGCGGAGCAACCTTCGAACTTATTAGTATTAGGCACTTTTGCTTTGCTATCCCACAGTATTGCACGAAGAATTAAGCAAATTTGCCCGCCAATCACAAAGAACCAATCAATTTGCCTTGATATATGATATTGAAAGTATATTAAGGCATATTTGCTTATTATTTATTTGAACTCTATTCCCTAAAAATTATTATGTCAAACCAAATTCTGGACAATATTTGTTGCCTAGAAATGCACGATTTGATACTACGTTTCCACTATTCCATCCATACAGAACGGGCTTATTGTGACTGGGTTGCTCGTTTTGTTCGTTTTCATCATATGAAGGCGCGGGATGCGCTTTTTGTGGATGCGGAAAAAAAAGTTCAGGGGGGGGAGGCTACAATACTTATGTGGACTTCACCTGTGTCAACAAGCGAAACTGATTTATTTAGGTTTAACCGAATCTACAATCGAAGATAAAAATACCGCGCAATAATACAACACATTATTTACCCACGTCGCCATATTGTGCCGGATGCACTGTCCTCTAAAATCACATCGCTCTCTTTTAACTGATCGCGTATGCGGTCCGCATCGGCCCACTGCTTGTTCTTTTTTGCATTATCTCTTTGTATAATTAATTGCTCAATTTGTGCTTGGGATAAATTAACGTCGTCACACCGACCTTGCAGGAATACGTCAGGATTACGTTCTAACAAGCCGAGTACACCAGCGGATTTTTTTAACTGAAACGCAAACTGAGCTACTTTAATGCTATCTTTGTTTTGCTTGGCGGTATTTAGTGCAGTACTTAAATTAAACAACTCGCTGATCGCCATGGGTGTATTAAAATCATCGTCCATCGCTTGATCAAAGCATGCTTTGCTTTCCACAACTTCAGGGCCTTTTTGATTGATCTCATTGCTTGCAACGTCAACGCCACGTAACGCATTGTACAATGTGGTTAACGACGCTTTGGCATTGTCCAGGTGCTTGTCTGAATAATTCAACGGGCTGCGGTAATGGCTGCTTAATATAAAATAACGTATCACTTCCGGATCATATTTATTCAGAACTTCGCGTATAGTAAAAAAATTACCCAGAGACTTTGACATTTTTTCATCATCGATACGTACAAAACCATTGTGCATCCAGACATTGGCAAATTTTTCTCCGGTGGCCGCTTCAGATTGGGCTATTTCATTTTCATGATGGGGAAACTGCAAATCCATCCCACCACCATGGATATCGAAGTGATTACCCAGACAATGTGTCGCCATTGCTGAGCACTCTATATGCCAACCGGGCCGCCCTTTTCCCCACGGTGAATCCCAACTGGGTTCATCTGCTTTGGCGGATTTCCATAAAACGAAATCCAGTGGATTTCGTTTTGACTGATCCACATCCACTCGCTCACCCGCACGCAGTTCGTCGGGCCGTTTACCGGACAACGCGCCATAATGATCAAATTTGCTGATGTCATAAAAAACATCTTTGTTATGCGTTTTTTTCTGCGACTGATAAGCAACACCCTTTTCGATGAGTGTCTTGATCATGTCAACGATTTCGTCCATGTGATGGGTTGCTAATGGTTCAACATCAGGCGACCTGATATTCAATGCCTGTGCGTCGGCGTTCATTTTATCGATAAACCGGGCGGTCAACGCAGTAAACGTTTCGCCATTTTCATTGGCCCGATTAATTATTTTGTCGTCAATATCCGTAATATTGCGTACATAGGTGACATGTTCGTCCCCAAAAATTTCCCGTAAATAGCGATTAACAATATCAAACACCAACAACACGCGCGCATGGCCTATATGACAAAAATCGTACACCGTCATGCCACAGACATAGAGGCGCACATTTTGTGGATCAATGGGCTTAAATACTTCTTTTTGCCTGGTCAGGGTGTTGTAAATTCGCAGCATAAACGACTATACTCACAATTGGTTGTATTTTAAACAGCATACTATGTATGCATAAACATAAATAGTAACGCAAAGCATAAAGCTGAACAAAGACCTAGTTGGCTGTCGGAGGTTGGATAATTTTTGGACTGTCACTCTTCTACTCACGCGCTAAACAGATTACTATTAGGTAAATTCACTCACACGGGTCCAAGCAAGGATTGTATACATGAAAACTATAATCTCGAAAAAAAAGAGTACTAGCAAAAAGAGTACGGGCAAAAAATACAATGTTAGCGATTTTATTAATAAGCAACTGCTCATTAGCGTTTTTTCACTCCTTTTCTTAGTCAGCCTGCCATTTCACAGCCAGGCCGCCAGCCCGCAAGTAAAGCTCAAAACCAATTTTGGCGATATCATATTAGAACTCGATAGCAAAAAAGCCCCGAAGTCGGTTAAAAATTTTTTAGCGTACGTAAATTCCGGTTTTTATGACAACACTATTTTTCACCGTGTCATTAATGGATTTATGATACAGGGCGGTGGCTTTACTGAAGAGTATGAGAAAAAACCGACAAATCCGCCTGTTGAAAATGAGGCGAACAATAAACTTAAAAATGTCATTGGCTCCATCGCCATGGCACGCACCAGCGCACCTCATTCGGCAACCGCACAATTTTTTATCAATGTTGCCAATAATGACTCTCTCAATTACCGTGGACAAACAATGCGCGGTTGGGGTTACACTGTATTTGGAAAAGTCACCAAGGGCATGGATGTCGTCGATAAAATTAAAAAACTGCCAACAGGCCCCGCCGGTCCGTTCACTAAAGATGTGCCTGCCAGTCCCGTTATTATTATCAAAGCGGTACAAATGACTGGCATTAGCAACGCGCAGTAGTTATCTAATAAGTAGTTATCTACTGATTGTGTAAATGCCTACTCTGTTTATTTCTGATTTGCACTTATGCGAAGACAGACCGCATATAAATGCGTTATTTTTAAATTTTTTAGCAAACGATTTAAACGGTATCCGCGCACTCTATATATTAGGTGATTTGTTCGAAGTCTGGATCGGTGATGACGCCATCTCCACATCCAATAAAACAATACTCGCTGGGTTAAAAAATGTGACGCAAAATGGCGTCCCTATTTATGTCATGCATGGAAATCGGGATTTTCTTTTAGCAGAATCATTTTGCGAACAAACCGGATGTCAATTAATTTCTGATCCCGGCACTATAGACTTGTATGGCACACCGACGCTGATTATGCACGGCGACACGCTGTGCACAGACGATACATCATACCAGCAATTTCGCAGCATGGTAAGAAGCGAGACGTGGCAGACTCAGTTCCTGGAAATGACAGCAGAACAACGCCAACAGATAGCCACTAAATACCGCAACGAAAGCAAAATACAAACACGACAAAAAAAACCCGAAATTGTAGATGCAAACCAACAGGCGATCGAAACCATCATGCAGCAACATAACACGCAATATTTAATTCATGGACATACCCATCGGCCCGCTACGCACCAATTCAAACTCAACGGCGATAACGCTCAGCGAGTCGTATTGGGCGACTGGTACGATCATGGCAGTGTATTAATTGTAGATAAAAATGGCTACGACCTTAGGAAACTAACAAGTCAGTCTTAATGCTACTGACTAATTGAATAAGATTTATATCCTTGCGGCAATGCCAATAAATCATCAGGTACATTGACATTGTTTTTTACGTCAATCAAAAATCTCTGGTAGCCTTTATTATCCCACTCACGAACGGGAAACCCATATTGCAAATGACGCGCACTTTCGAAAATATTTAGCGCCAGATCGCACGCATCGTACTCTTGCCCGGGTATACGGCCCATCGTTTTTGAATGTTCGCCTGCCAATACCAAGCGAAACTCTTTAAATGCTTCCAACGCTTCTAACATATAATTTTCAATCGCGACGACATTATAACACTCGCTACCATTTGCACTGAATTTATAAAAGAACGCCTTCATACCACCGCTTCTTTGTTTGGTTACCGCACCACTTTCTTTTTTTACATATTCGTATTTAATCGCAATGGGGGGGGGCATATCGAGTTTATTGTGATTTATGACGAAAATTGTTTTCGTCTCCGCCACCACATTATTAATTATTTTATTTTTACGATCAAACAGAATATAGTCGCTGGGATTATTATCATCATCAATCCGCATAAAGCCGTCATTGACGTATATTCTCACCTGAGCTGGCGGGCTGCCCGGCGCAGTTTCTGAAAAAGTAAATAAATCCCCAAGCTTGGGATCTTGAACAGGCTGTGATTGGATATTTTCCTGGGTAGCGCAATTTAATAATGCGAAACTTGAAAAAAAAATGAGTATCTGTTTGATTACTGATGCCATTCCTGAGTCTTCCTAGCTACTGAAATAAGTAATAAGTTAAGTGGTCATTTTTTGTTGACTTGATAAATTAATTAGCTGATTCAGATACGCTATTTCTTTACTACTAAATCCAGCTTTAATTCTCGCTTCAACATGTAACGGGCCTTTTATTCTCTCCTTAACATAATCATTTAACATCGTAATAAATGTGGTCTCACGATCCAAACCGCGTTGCTGACATAAATACGCAAACCAACGGGTGCCAATTTCAACATGTCCGATTTCATCTTGCAAAATAATTTCGAGGATTTCAGCGGCTTTTTTATCGCCAACGCTCATAAAACGATCAATTATGGCCGGTGTTGCGTCCAGCCCCCGTGCCTCTAATACACGCGGCACCACTGACATGCGCACCAAAACATCGTGCGCTGTTTCTCGGGCGATTTCCCATAATCCGTCGTGTGCAACAAAATCACCGTAGTCATAGCCCAGTGTATTGAGGTGATTGCGCAACAATGTAAAATGATACGCTTCTTCTACGGCCACATTGGCCCAATCCTGGTAATACGCCAAGGGCATGTCCCTGAACCGGTAAACCGCATCCCACGCGAGATTAATCGCATTAAACTCGATATGGACAATCGAATGAACCAAGGCGGCACGCCCGGTCGCAGAACCCATTCTGCGCCGTGGCAGATCGCGTGACGTGACCAGTTCGGGCTTGACAGGACGACCGGGAGCGGTGATCGGTGCAGGAAGCGAATTAGATTGTGTGTCCAATTCGCCTGCATTAAGTGCTGTACAGGTTTGCCGAGTCAGTTCTATTTTCTGCTCAATATCAGACGCCATCATACAATCTTCAGCGACTTGAAACAAATTCTTCATGGAGAATATGCTAACATCAATCGATAAAATCACGTAAGCGTACTGGCATGCGCTTGGCGCCCCAGTTTCCTGGTTGTGCTGCAAATACACCTGCACAACGTGTATTGCAGTATTTGCAATGCCCTTGCGGCGTTAAATTCCAATCGGACAATACGTACCAGTCTCGACCAATCAATTTTTTACCGCACTGATGGCAATAGGTACTGCCACCCTCACTGTCATGCACATTACCTGTATAGGCGTAATGTACGCCGTTATTCAGTGCAATCTGTCGTGCCATTTTTAACGTTGATGGTGGCGTTGCGGGCTTATCTGTCATTTTCCAATCAGGGTGAAATGCAGAAAAATGCATTGGCACATCTGAGCCCAGATTTTCAACCACCCAGTGAGTCATCTCATTTAATTCTTTCTCGCTGTCGTTTTCACCCGGTATGAGCAGCGTCGTGAGTTCCAGCCAAACATCCGTATGATGTTTAATGTAAACAAGGGTATTGAGTACATCTTTTAAATGGGCACCCGTGATTTTATAATAAAACTGTTCGGTGAAGGCTTTTAAATCAACATTAGCGGCATCCATATGAGAAAAGAACTCGGCGCGTGGTTCTTCACAAATATAGCCTGCTGTGACCGCAACGGACTTCACACCTAAAGCCTGACATTCCTTTGCGACATCAACGGCGTATTCAAGAAAAATAACCGGATCATTATAAGTATATGCGACACTTTTACAGTTTAATTGTTTCGCTGCCCTTGCAATTTGCGGTGGTGACGCCTGGTCCGCCAGTGTATCGATTTCACGTGACTTGCTGATATCCCAGTTTTGGCAAAATTTACACGCCAGATTACAACCTGCTGTGCCAAAAGACAGTATAGGTGTGCCGGGTAAAAAATGATTGAGTGGCTTTTTCTCAACCGGGTCGATGCAATAACCACTGGAGCGACCATATGTTGTCGAAACGATTTGATTATTGACATTGGCACGAACAAAACATAAGCCTTGTTGCCCTTGTTTTAACTTGCAGTAACGGGGGCAGACATCGCATTGAATGCGGCCATCATCCAGCCGATGCCAATAACGACCCACGACCAAATTATCCGTTATCATCGATTGGGTCACCATTTTCTTTTTTCGGCATGCGCTTTTTTTGTATACGCTTTTTTTGTATACGCTTTTTTTGTATACGTAAGGTTGCATTGCTATCCAGCTTAGTTGCCTTACCCAATCCAAATGCAGGCATATGCGTGTAAACCGCTTCGCAGCACCCCGGCTCTATCACATACACCTCATGCCAAATACCAATATCGGCACTACGCCCGATTGTTTCATTAAACGAGACCCACGTTGGAAAATGCATCGCATCTTTACTGCGCGCATAGGCCTGCAATTCATCATAGGAGCGCCAGTACTGAATAATCAATCGGGGATTACCCATCCATGATTCATGTCCCATAAAACCGATATCGGGGCTATTGCTGAGTTCCTTGGCTATTTTGCTCATCTTTAAATAAAGAGGCAGCCATTTATGCACTTTCCAGAATTTGTTGATGCGCATACCCACCAGAAACACCACAAAAGGGTCTTCAATAACCGGGACCATGCGTTGCTTATGAATGCTAACCATATTTAGGGATTAACGTAATTTAGAAAACTTATTAATTACAAACAGTTAATAACTCTCTCATCTACCCATAATTGCAGCGTAGTTGCAGCGTAATGGCACCGCAATTGCAATAGCAGCGGATAGGATTTAGGCGTATAGATATAACACATAATACTCAATTGTCACAATTGTAAATATTTACTAACGCATGTTCAGTAATTCAGCCCTAAGACGAAGGTAACTATAATATTCATTCACCAGTTTGTGAGGTCAACATGGCAAAAATATTTTCTATCGATGATTCAAAATCAATTCGGCAGTTTGTAACGTCAATTTTAACGGCAATGGGCCATGATGTAATTACGGCCTCCGATGGCAATGAAGCCATGGCCATCGCACGAGACCACAAATTTGATCTTGTATTGTCCGACATTAATATGCCTGGCATGAACGGCATCAGCCTGATCAGTAAACTTCGCAGGCTGGAAGGATATGAATATATTCCAATCATTATGCTGACGACAGAAGACAAGGATTACAAAAAGAAAAAGGCGCAAACCATGGGTGCAACAGGTTGGTTGAAAAAACCGTTTACCGAGGAGCGTTTAACCAACGCGGTCAATAAATTGCTAAACCGATAACGTTGAAATTTTGAATTCACTGGATGAAAGCTTTCTAAGTGAACCCCTTTTAAGTGAACCCCAAGATATTGAGGCCAGCACAGGCCAGGATTGGTGACAGTGCACGGCCCGCAGCTTCTTTACACCCCGATTCCAAACGCGACGGGTATCGAATAAAACAAAGGGAGCCGATACTCCCCTTTTTTAATTCTGGTGTTTATTGTAGAGCCATTACTGAGAGCCTATAGCGGATATAGCTTATTGCTGCGCTAGCGCCTTTATACTCAAGCGAATACGGCCTTGTTTATCGATTTCAAGAACCTTCACTTTGACTGTTTCACCTTCCGTTAATTTATCACTGACCTTTTCAACACGCTCTTCGGATATTTGAGAAATATGGACCAAGCCATCTTTTCCAGGTAGTACGGAAACGAAAGCGCCGAAATCCATTAATTTAACAACCGTACCTTCGTAGATACCACCGACTTCAACATCTGCGGTAACTTGTTTGACCCTATCGAGCGCTGCTTGACCTGCGGCATTATCTACCGATGCGATTTTCACGACGCCATCGTCAGAGATATCAATGGTGGCACCGGTTTCTTCGGTAATTGCCCGGATTGTCGCACCACCCTTACCAATAACATCTCGAATTTTGTCTGGATGAACTTTGATGGTGATAATTCTTGGTGCATAGTCTGACATTTCACTGCGGGGTTCGGAAATCACTTTGTTCATTTCTTCCAGAATATGCAATCGACCTTCTTTGGCCTGCGTCAACGCCGATTCCATAATATCCTTGGTGATACCGTCAATTTTGATGTCCATTTGTAACGCAGTCACGCCTGTTGTGGTACCCGCTACTTTAAAATCCATATCACCGAGATGATCTTCATCGCCGAGGATGTCAGACAATACGGCAAATTTATCTTCTTCCTTGATCAGGCCCATCGCAATACCGGCGACCGGGGCTTTTATCGGCACACCCGCATCCATCATCGAAAGACTGCTACCACACACGGATGCCATTGAGCTGGAACCATTAGATTCAGTTATTTCAGATACAATACGTAATACATAAGGATACTCTTCCATGTCAGGCAGTACCGCAGCGATACCACGTCGTGCCAAACGGCCATGACCAATTTCACGACGTTTTGGGCTACCAACAAAACCGGTTTCACCTACACAGTAAGGCGGAAAATTGTAGTGCAACATAAAAGGATCTTTACGTTCCCCTTCGATGGCATCAATAATTTGTGCGTCACGGCCAGTGCCTAATGTCGTTACCACTAAGGCTTGTGTTTCGCCACGGGTAAACAAAGCAGAACCATGCGTACGCGGCAATACACCCACACGAATACTAATAGGTCGAACAGTGCGGGTATCGCGTCCGTCGATACGTAGTTCACCCGATATAACCCGGCCACGTACGATCTTTTTCTCAAGACCTGAAATAGCACCATTGATGTCATCTTTTGACCACTGTGGCTCGTCACCTTCTGTTAATTTATCGACGACACGGGTGCGAATTTCGCCTAATTTTGTATAGCGCGCTTGTTTTTCACTGATTTGATAGCCTTCATTGATTTGACTTTCAGCCAGTTCTGCCACTTTTTCAGCCAGCGCATTGTCTTTTTCTGGTGCTTTCCAATCCCACGACGTCACACCCACTTCGTCAACAAATTCGCTGATGCCGGTTATGACGGCTTGCATTTGCTCGTGCCCATAAACAACGGCGCCTAACATAACATCTTCAGCCAGTTCTTGAGCTTCTGATTCAACCATCAGCACTGCATTTGAGGTGCCGGCGACCACTAAATCCAGATCAGATTCTGCTAACTGTGTTTTAGTTGGGTTAAGAATGTAATTTCCATCTTTATAACCCACGCGGGCCGCGCCGATGGGTCCCTTAAACGGGCAACCAGTTAACGACAATGCCGCTGAGGCACCAATCATTGCTGGAATATCAGGATCAATTTCCGGGTCAATAGACACCACCGTGGCAATAATTTGCGTTTCGTTAATAAATTCTTTTGGGAATAAGGGGCGGATGGGGCGATCGATCAGACGGCAGGTTAAGGTTTCTTTTTCACTGGGTCGGCCTTCCCGTTTAAAAAAACCACCGGGAATCTTACCCGCTGCGTAGGTCTTCTCCTGGTAGTTCACCGTAAGCGGGAAAAAATCTCTACCCGAATCAGCTTCTGTTTTCGCAAC
>CAZWBV010000063.1:0-10737 GCA_964632225.1 uncultured Gammaproteobacteria bacterium
GCCGCTTCGACACTTTCACCTGATTTATATGTCCTTTCCACGACACGCCCGGTTTTTAGATTTCTAACTTTGATGCGAGTAAATGCCTGCCCTTTTCCCGGTTTGACAAAATCACAGTCTTGGATCGAACATGGATCGCCATCAATCATCACTTTCAGACCATTTTTAAATTCGTTTGTACCGTATCTAGCCATTTACGCCTCGATTTGGGATGATACCCTTTATTTGTTGAATTAAAGCCCAATATGATACCGCGATCTCAAGCAACTTTGCAGACCCTAAACCTAAATTTCCCGAAAACAAGTTGGCAAAAGGCGCTTGCCAACGCCATTAGTCAACCACGTGAGCTGTTAACGTTACTAAATTTAGACCCTCAGCAACTATCCGATGAATTCGATATAGACAGCCCGTTCCCGCTAAAGGTACCGCATAGCTTTGTCGCACGAATGAAAAAAGGTCAACCGAAAGATCCTCTCTTGTTGCAAATATTACCGTTAAACAAGGAAAAACTAAAGATAGCGGGCTACGGTGTAGACCCGGTAGGTGATTTAGCGTCCATGTCGACGCCAGGCGTCATTAAAAAATACCCTGGACGGGCGTTACTGGTTGCAACTGGCGCGTGTGGGGTGCATTGTCGTTATTGCTTTCGTCGCCACTTTCCTTATTCAAGCGCCAATCCCGCAGCAGATAATTGGCTGCCTGCCATTAACGATATTCTGCATGATAATTCAATCAATGAAGTGATATTAAGTGGTGGCGATCCACTTTGTCTTAGCAATGATCGACTGCGCAATTTAATGGTAAAGCTTGAAAATATCCCACATTTAAAACGAATTCGAATTCACAGCAGACTCCCCATCGTGTTGCCAGAACGTGTGGATGAAGGGTTAGTATCCTGCCTGTCAGACGTTAAACTGAAAAAAATAATCGTGCTGCACATTAACCATGCCAATGAAATTAATAACACCGTCAAAGACGCTATGCGACGTGTAGCAGCGGCGAATGCAGTGTTGTTTAATCAATCTGTTCTTTTGCGTGGCGTTAATGATAACAGTCAAACATTAATCACATTAAGTGAAACATTATTTGAAACAGGCATTACCCCCTATTACCTGCATATGCTCGATAAAGTTCAAGGTGCAGGGCATTTTCATGTCAGTGACAACAGCGCCCGCCTTTTGATGAAAGCACTGCGTAAATCATTGCCTGGCTATTTAGTCCCACGCCTGGTACGCGAAGAATTAAATCAGGCATGCAAAACCCCAATGTGAACGGGTAGTCAGCATTGAAGTGGCAAATTTGTTAGCTTTAGTTGCCCCATTTTTGCTATCAAAAGCATATTTGTTAGTTTTATATGCTTATTAAATACAAAAAGTTAATTTGGCTTAAGAATTTATATAACAAAGTCGATATATCTTTTTGTTATGCATGAAAAAATAAATATTTAACATAATAATAGACAAACTCAATACCCGGCGATGTACAGTAACGTCCCGTGCTTACTGTCAGTAACGAGACACTGATTATCCTAAATTAATCTCGACACGCTTTTGAAAACGACACAGTATTTTTTTCATATTTTACAAAAATTTATACTATTATTCTAAAAAAATGATCAAGGAGCTATGTGACACAAAGCGAAACAACAACTGGCTTGCTGGGTGTACCTGAACAACATAAAAATAAAAGCGTCGAAATTCGACCCAAAGAAATTAAAAAATGGATCGACACCCTGCCAAGAGCCAATGTAGGTGAGACAGCCAAACTCGCCTACAAAAACCTATATCAATTGAATAGAACGAAAATTTCTGATTCTGTTCGATTTAAAATTCTGGGGCTATTCTGGGAACCGATTGACTTTCTGGCAGAGGCGCTGAAAAAACATTTTCTTGGTTTGCCCTTTCCATTGATAGTCAAAAAACAACAGGTCGCATTGTTGGCAAGGGAAATTCAGGCTGAAATGGCCGTCGGTTATAAAATAGTGGCAGAAGGAAAACTAACAGGGAGTCGTTCTCGTCTAGGTAGTTCGCGTATAGACAACAAAACCCTAGCGGCCACCATTTATCATGCAATGCGATATCTGGGTATCGTATTACTTAGATCCTATCAGATATATGTACCTGTACCGGACGATATCTGGAAGCAAATTAATCGTCTATACATATACGCCCATCAGAACGGATTCGCTAGCGTTGCCATAGCGACTGAAGAAAAAAAATATATTACGCCGCCTTGTATCGAAAATCAATTTAAGCAGATGTTACTATTGTCTTTGGCCAGCCCATACCGATTGCGCCAGGGCGACATAGAAAAAGTTGACTCCTTTTTGGAACAATGGAGTTCATATGTAACATTAAACTCAATTGAAAACTCCGAACAACAAGTGGGTATGTTCTCAATTGATCTCAATAACGATGATGCACCTGGATTTTTCATACCTTCTGACAATCCGGCCGCGCTGGTGCGTATTCTAGATACCAGCAATCTGATTTCCAAGATCAAAGATAATATCACACATTATGGCAACTCTGTTTCAAATCGCGGGGACAATAAAAATAAAGTGTTACCAAAAAAAGTATTAAAACTCCTGCGAATGACCTGGGGGGGAATCGCGAAACGTAGTTTTTCCCGATCAAGAAAAAAATCAAAAGTGCTGGCGACATTTGGATTAAGTAGCACACATCATATTATTTACAAAACAATGAAATCTGCGATAGAACAGGACTTGGAACGAAAAAAGAAATCTGCTAAAAATAATATGCTTAACGAAGTTTGGCCCCCTGTAGGGAGAGGCACTGTAAATTCCAATGAGCCTAAAAAGCAAACCACTTTTTCCGATCTGGATTTGCTTGAACCAATATATGAGAGAAAAGCACAATTTACCAGCGAATCTGTTTTCGGCATCGCCCAGCCACAATCCAGCAAACAAGACATCTGGAGTCCACTGTATAATGTCAATGCGGTCGAATTTGACGATACATTATCCAGCTATTCGACCGGCACGGGGGAATTTAGTTATCTCAATGAATCTCAAACAGTAAAGCATGAAACCCATCTATGCAGCAGTGTTAATGAAAGTCCGGGCGGATATCGACTACTTTGGCAACCGGCCGCCCACCGAAATAAACTGATCAATGCGTTAGTGGGGGAATTGATTGGTATTCGCGAATACCGGGATAACGACACACTTCAATGGGGTGTCGGGGTCATTCGTTGGATGAAACACAGCGGCAAAAAAGAGCAACTCGAACTAGGCGTACAAAAATTAGCACCGCATGCCATTTCTGCCGGTATACAAATAGTTAAAAAAATAAAAGCACATGGGCCGTTTATTAGAACACTGGTCATACCTGAAATTGAATCAATTAATCAACCCATGACGTTGATCGCACCCAATACCTACAGTGTTGGAAATATATTAACTCTGAGTATTTTTGGTGACAAAATGCTCATAAAATTAACTAAATTGGTCGAAATGACGGGCACGTTCTCTCATTTTCAATTTTCCACGCTATCACAAGAAGAATTATCGGATCACGATAATGATAAATCCCGGTTAAATTTCGACGACGTCTGGTCGTTAATAAAATAATGAATAATTCCCTACGACTAATACGGTACCTTGTACTAGAATTACACTACAGCTGCCCGCTGTCCCTGAATAGAGCGCCTGCTCAATCCTTTATCCGCCAGTGTAAATCGGTAAATTCCGGCGTTTACGGGTATTTGCTAAGGTTTTATATTAATTAACCGAAAAGATATGTGCAGAAGTCAAAATAATCGGAGTACCGGATGTGGAAGACTCAAAAGAAAAAACAGTAAAACTGTTAACAGTCAAAGAATCGTCAAACGACGCTGAAGCCATTTCCAGCATGATGCGAAATGCAGGACATGCCATCAGATCGACAAATATTGAAGACGAAGAGGATTTAATCAAAGCATTAGATCTGCAAGCATGGGACTTGATGCTTTGCTCTGTTGCAATACCTGAATTCACCGCGCTGCAAGCCAGTGAAGTTGTGCAACAATCCGGCAAGGATCTGCCGATAATTGTATTAACTGATTCAGACGACTCAATCACTAAATTAAAATTACTCAAAGCGGGCGCACAAGATGTCGTCAATGAATCCCATTCAGAATTGCTACTACACTCAATCAACCGTGAGCTATCGGATCTTCAGGAAAGGCGTGCACACAGACAAAGTAAAATTGACTATAACGAAAGCGAGAAAAGAAACCGTGCACTGTTGGACAGTTCTCGCGATGCGATTGCCTACATCCACGAAGGCATGCACATTTATTCTAATTCCACTTATTTAGACACATTTGGCTTTACAAATGCCGAGGATATTGAAGCCGTGCCAATTATGGATTTAATCGGCTCTGATGAACAAAAAAAATTCAAGACGATTCTACAAAAACTAAGTAAAGGGGATAATCCGGATTCTGAATTTGAATTCACGGCGATGCCCGAAGAAGGCCAAAAATTCAAAGCGACTATGGAATTTACACCCGCCAGTATAGACGGGGAACATTGTACTCAAATAATCATTCGTACAAAAGGCGACAATAGCGAGTTACAAAAAGAACTCGATACGCTCCGCAAACAAGATCTACTCACCGGTTTATTTAACCGTCAACACTTCATGGAGCAATTAGACGCCGCAGTCAATGCCGTTGCGAACAAAGGTATAAAATGTTCGTTGCTCTATATTGAAATTGATGAGTTCAAAACAATTACCGAGAATATAGGCATCGCTGGCAGCGACTTTATTCTTACAGATTTTGCAAATATTCTCCGCAGTAAATTAAACAAAGCGGATGTTGCCGCCTATTTTTCAGGAAATATATTTACCTGCCTGATTCCGAACAAAAGCCCTGCAGATGTTACAAAAATAGCCGAATCCATACGCCAGGAAACTGAAAGTCATATCTTTGATGTTGAAAGCCAGTCGATTACTTGTACAACCAGCACAGGCATAGCGTTGATTTCGGAAACCAACGCCAACGCAAAAAGAATTTTATCTCACGGAGAGATGGCTTGTAAGAAAGTGCGTTCCAACGACGGAAATGGCATACATACCCATACCGCAGATGATGAAAAAGCGAGCTTTGAGCGCGACCTGAAATGGACTGAATTAATAAAACGGGCACTAGAGAAAAATGATTTTAAATTAGCCTTTCAACCCATCGTTAGCTTACACGCGGAACCGGGTGAACGCTACGAAGTTTTGTTACGTATGATAGGGGAAGGTGGTAAAGAAATAATGCCAGGTGAATTTTTAGGGGCTGCCGAACAAGCTGGCTTGATGCCGGATGTAGACCGCTGGGTAATTAAACAAGCCGTCAAAATACTCGCCTCACAACGCGGCACCAACGTCGAAACCACATTTTTTGTTAAGCTATCTCACGACTCGATTAAAGACCAAACCCTTTTAGTGTGGATCAGTAAACTATTAAAAGCAGCGCGAATTCATGGTGGTAGCCTTTGTTTTGAATTGAGTGAATCCGCAGCGGTCGCTTCGCTGAAAGAAACCAAATTATTCCTCAACGGATTAAAACAACTGCATTGCGAATTTGCTATTGATCATGTCGGTTGCGAAGCAACGTCATTCACCTACTTAAACCATCTTGCTGTTAAATACCTTAAAATTGACGGTTCCCATATCTCTGATTTGGCAGGAAACGAACAAAGTAAGGAAATTGTAAAAGGCATCACTGATCTTGCAAAATCGCAAAAGAAACAGGTTATTGCCGAACACGTACAAGACCCCAACGCGCTATCAATACTGTGGCAACACGGCGTTAATTTTATTCAGGGGTACTACCTGCAGCAACCTGAACATGAAATGTCTTATGACTTCTCATCAGAAGACTAGTGGTCTAACAACTGGTCTAACAACTGAGTATTAAGACGCACGCAACGCCGCAATACGTTCTTCTAATGGCGGATGAGTCATAAATAACTTCTTGATACCTTTACCCAGACCACCCGTGATACCGAACGCAGCCATTTGATCAGGTAAATCAGGTTGCCCTGAAACCGCTTTTAACCGCTCAAGTGCAGCAATCATTTTTGCTTTATTCGACAAGTTCGCGCCACCTGCGTCAGCTCGAAACTCACGCCGACGGCTAAACCACATCACAATTGTGCTGGCAAGAATACCTAAAACAATCTGTGCGAAAATCGAGGTTATATAAAATGCCGGCCCCTGTCCGCGTTGCGTTTTAAAGATGACGCGATCAACGAAGTGCCCAATAATGCGTGAGAAGAATATTACAAATGTATTCACCACGCCCTGTATCAACGTCATGGTAATCATATCGCCATTGGCAACATGACTTATCTCGTGTCCGATAACGGCTTCCGCCTCATCGCGGGTCATCGAATTTAACAAACCGGAACTGACCGCCACCAGCGCATTATTGCGTGATCGGCCCGTGGCAAACGCATTCACATTCTGCGTGTCAAAAATGGCAACTTCAGGCATTTTTATTCCCGCTTGTTTTGATTGCCTTTCGACTGTTTGACACAACCACTGCTCAGTCGGGTTGGCGGGTTGTTCGATCACTCTTGCCCCGGAAAAACGCTTGGCCGTCCATTTCGAAATCATTAATGAAAACAGTGACCCGCCGAAACCAAGCAATGCGGAAAAAACCAGCAACGCGTTCATATCCAGATCGATACCCTGCGCGTCCATCAAGCCATTAAAACCCAGTAAATTCATGGTAATACTGAGAACAACAAGAATCGCGATATTCGTGGCTAAAAATAAAAAAATTCGATTCATTCAAAACTCCCGTCAAAACGCTCAATAGTAAAACTGTATTTTATATATAGGCAACAAATCAGGATTCAAGTTCAAGTATGTATTATTTTTAGACAACTTTATTTCAACATCGCGGACAGTTTTAACATCATCGACAATTCCTCGATTATTCCGGGGAATCACTTTCTATTTCAAATGCAATTATTTCTGGTAATTTCAAGTATTTGTTTCCTAATTTAAGTGGCTGCACTTCGTCTTTCCTGTTTATATAGAGATTTGAACCAAGGTAAATAGGTTGTTTGCTATAGATCAACAATATCTCTTTGCCTGAGCTGCTGTTTGCTAAAACACAAGGTATCCTTTGCTCTCGTGCTTTAAGTTGCTCATCCTGTATCGCTACACACTGCCCAAGCGTGCCAATTTTAATAATCGTAATTTCGACATCTCTGGTTTTTCTTCGATGAATCCGACTTACGTAGCCAACACTAAAATGATTTTTACCCTCCTGCTGTGTATAGGAAATAACTAACTGCCCTATGAACATGGTGGGTGTATACGCCGATTCCTGCAGTCTTAAATGCACCCCTCCCTGGCTTTCATTTATTATGTACCATTGAATATCCTCTCTCACCCTATTGTCTGTCAACTTGTCTGTCAAAGTCAGCGACTTGTCTGTCAAAGTCAGCGACGTTTTCCGCACTGAATTCATACCAGGTGAATTATGAAGCGAATCATTATTATTAAATAAATTGGGGTGTTTAAAATCGCGAATAAATTCAAAGCAATTATTAAAACCAAAAAATAATTGCAATTCACTGTATTGATTTACATATTGACGCGGCTCAGTTCGGCTAAAAAAGTGCAATTTGTTAAGCATTTTATCCACCAGGAGTTGCTCATCATATACGTCCAGGGACAAATTTATTGAAAGGCGATCGCTCACATCGTTTTGCAACTTACTACAAATAATTTGATCGTATTTTTCACGCAATCGTTTTTCAAAATTATTAATATCAAGCAAAAATGCCGGCTGATCACTCATGTCAATACGTTCATATAAAGGCGGGCAAATTTGTTCGTGATAGATAATCAGATCACCGGTTTTTAGCGCCACGCGCCTGTCGGGTTTTAGCGTTACATTAGCGCTTTCATCATAAATATAGGTTTCCATTTTATTTAACAGTGGCAATGGCCAACTAATCACATCCATTAATCCCATCAAGTGCAACACGACATAAAGTTGCTTAATACTTGCATATTTCAGTCCATTATTGCTCTGTACATTGGATGCGCGATTCGTTATGCCATGCAAACACCCACTAAATAAATACTTCTTATTTACTAAATGTATTTTTTCCATGGCAAAAAAAAGCTGGTTACAATCGCGCCATGATTGTTCTGGAAATTTTTGATAACGCAAAGCACTTAAATGTTGCTCCATATAGGAAAGCTCAATCACTTTAAATGCAAACAGTTGAACGCGATTTTGCACTGCATTAAATAACTTATCAGGAAGTGAATAATAATATTGAAAAATCAGCTTGTATCCGATACTCAATTCACAGATCGCGTTAATCGATGAGACAAGTGCATAACGCCGTTTTTCAGACTCAGGAAATTCCTCTTTAATATGAAAATCGGTATAAACTTCCAAAATCGCGACATAACTGTAACGATAAGCAATCTCTAAGTGGCGTAGCCTCGCTGAGTGCGTGACTTTGTATCGATTAAGAGTTTTTAAGTGGTCGGCAACCGTACTCAATAAAAGAACGGGGTCATCTTTTAGCTTTTTCAATCTCATTAAAAAGGAAAATAAACTGAGTTTTGGCTTATCGACACTTTTTGTTGTCGGTACAAAGATACCAAAATCAAGACTAAATTCCCGAGCAGGCGATACGGAGCGAAACGCACCTCTGGGCTTTACTATTAAGGAAAGATAATCTATTAAAGGCAGTGGCATAATACAACCTATTATTAATAGTGCTTTTACTCGCACTTCTTGTCGTGGTAGATATTAACATCAGCTCAAGGATGAATTCGAGCAACACGCCACAATATGATTAGGTTTGTGGAAAAAATCGAGCCCTATTTATTATTCTTCAACGTCGTCCTCTTCCTCAATAACGGTGATACGTTCGACCTTACGGTAACCTTTGGGTAATTTACGCCCGCGACGGCCACGTTCACCGATAAAATTATCCAACGCTGCATCATCAAATTCTTTGCGCTTTTTGCCTGCATTGATTAAAATACTGTGTCCTTCAGGAATTGAAAGCATGGCCAGCAAATACTCCTCTCTTTTGGCTACCAGTGCTGACGGAATGCCGATGATCTTATTACCCTTTCCTTTAGATAACACCGGCAGTTCTTTCGTCGGAAACACCAGCATGTGCCCCTCACTGGTGACTGCGGCAATCCAATCGGTTTCAATATCATATACCGGTACGGGCGGCACAACACCACTTGATATTTTTGGCACGGATAAGACCGCCTTCCCTTTTTTATTTTTTGTAACCATGTCTTCCAGTTTGACGACGAATCCATAACCCGCATCACTGGCCACGAGAAAATATTGTTCAGGTGTTGCGCCCATCATTACGCCCGCAAAGGTTGCCCCCTCAGGTGTATTAAAGCGACCCGCTAATGGTTCACCATGTCCTCTGGCGGAAGGCAGCGTGTGAGCCAATGTAGAATAGGCCCGTCCTTTAGAATCTAAAAACACGGCCAATTGGTTACTTTTACCCATTGCGCTTGATAAATAAGCGTCGCCGGATTTATAACCGAGTGCAGCTGAATCTATTTCGTGTCCCTTGGCAGACCGTACCCAGCCTTTCTGGGACAATACGATGGTAACAGGCTCTGAACTAATGAGCGCGGTTTCATCGATAGCTTGTGCGGCATCTCTTGAAACAATTGGAGAACGCCGGGCATCGCCGTATGTTTCAGCGTCTTGTTTAATTTCTTTTTTTATTAGTGTTTTCAATCGGGATTTTGATGCCAGTGTTTTTTCCAATAGATCCCTTTCAGCGGCCAGTTCCTTTTTTTCGCCCTTAATCTTCATTTCTTCAAGCTTGGCCAAATGTCGTAATTTCAACTCCAGTATGGCTTCTGCCTGGATATCAGATAACTTAAAGCGTTTCATTAATACGGGCTTGGGTTTTTCTTCCGCCCGAATAATAGCGATGACCTCATCAATATTGAGAAACGCAATTAATAATCCGTCGAGAATGTGCAGACGCTTAAGAATTTTATCCAGCCGATATTGTAAACGCCGTGTCACCGTTTGTGTGCGAAACTCCAACCATTCCTGAATAATTCCGGTAAGACCTTTTACTTGCGGACGACCATTTATACCTATCATATTCATATTCACACGATAGGACTTTTCCAAGTCTGTCGTTGCAAATAAATGCCCCATCAGTTCATCAACATCAATTCGATTGGAGCGCGGTATAATCACCAAACGCGTTGGACTTTCATGATCGGATTCATCACGTAAATCTTCCACCATGGGTAATTTTTTGTTTTGCATCAACGTCGCGATTTGTTCAAGAATTTTTGAACCTGATGTCTGATGCGGTAACGCGGTAATTACGATATCGCCTGACTCATTTTCATAACGTGCACGCATGCGTATCGATCCCGTGCCGCTATCATACATACGCTTAATATCTTTTTTGGGCGTAATAATTTCCGCGCTTGTTGGGTAATCCGGGCCTTTCACTATTTTGCATATTTCACTCATAGTTGCATTCGGGTTATCCAGCATATGGATACATGCGTTAGCAACTTCTATTAAATTATGTGGTGGAATATCCGTGGCCATACCGACCGCAATGCCGGTGGTCCCGTTTAACAATACATTAGGCAGTCTGGCGGGCAGATTCGCAGGTTCATCCAACGAACCATCAAAATTCGGTACCCAGTCAACGGTCCCCTGCCCCAATTCCGCCAGCAACACGTCTGC
>CAZWBV010000064.1:0-10726 GCA_964632225.1 uncultured Gammaproteobacteria bacterium
ATGTATTTTTAATTGAAGAATGCGTTCAGAGAGTGTGTACCCGTGCGTGATAAAATCGCAAATCTATTCTCAAGATGGCAAGAAAAACGATTGTTAGTAAGCTAACCTGTCCTGAATCACGGATTCAAAGGGTTCGGGTTTTTCTATGAAAACACCCTGCCCATAATCAACACCCATATGTTTTAGTTTGTAATATATTTCTTCTGACTCAACAAATTCTGCGATGGTTTCAAACCCAAGTACGTGACCAATCTCATTGATGGCCTCGACAATTGCGTAATCCATGCGGTCCTCAAGAATATCCTTTATGAAACTGCCATCTATTTTGAGATAATTGACGGGCAGTTGCTTCAAATAAGAAAATGAAGATAACCCCATGCCAAAATCATCCAGGGAAAATTTACACCCCATTTTTTTTAGTGTGTTAATAAATCGCATGGCCCCCCTAAGATTGGTAATCGCAGCCGTTTCCGTGATCTCAAAACACACTTTTTCGGGTCTTATACCTGACTCATTTAGGTGTTTAACGACAAAGTGTAAAAAGTCTTCAATTGATAAAGATTGTCCAGAAAGATTAATAGAATAAACTGTATTATCATTTGCTAACAATTCACCTCGACTAGAAAATATTTTTCGAATGACCCACTGATCGATCGTATTCATCAAATCATAGCGCTCAGCGGCGGAAATAAAGGGCCCCGGTAACACCAGATTACCTTTTTCATCTATCATTCTTAATAAAATCTCATAATGATCATGTCTATCATCATCGAAAGATTTTATTTTTTGTCTATATAAAATAAACCGATCTTGTTCAAGAGCCTGGGTAATACGCGAAATCCATTTCATTTCCCCCTGATGTTTTACTATATCGCGGCTTTCTTCGTATATGTGAATCTGATTTCTGCCTTTGTCTTTCGCTACATAGCATGCAGTATCTGCGTTGCGTAATATTTCTATGGAATTATTATTTAATCGGGAAATAGTCGTTTGACCGATACTTCCACCAATTAAAAAAATATGTCCCTTCCAGACAAAACGAAATTCCTGTAGATTTTTTAATATGTCGCTCCCGACTTTAAACGCTTTTTCCTGATTGCAATTTTCCAGCAGCACACCAAATTCATCACCGCCAAGTCGAGCCAGGACGTCGTCGGGTTTGAGACATAACGCCAACAGTGACGTCACGTGTCGCAGCAATTCATCACCCGCTATATGGCCACATGTATCGTTAACAATTTTAAACTGATCAAGATCTATATAGAGCAAGGCGTGGCGTGAACCATCCTGTTTAGAAGAATATAACAGCCTGTTTAGGCGGTTTTCAAATTCACGTCGATTACTTAAACCAGTTAGTGGGTCATGACTGGCATGCCATTCAAGTTCACGCTTCAAAGAACGCGCCTTGCTGACATCATGGAAAACTATTATGGCGCCAATCGTTTTGTTATCCCGATCTTTTATTGGAGCTGTTGAGTCTTCAATTGGAAAGATATTACCGTCTTTCTTTATCAGAACAGATTCATTTGATATCCATACGATACTGTCATCCTTAATGCATTGTTGAACCGGGTCAACTATGGGCGAATGACTATGCTCATTTACAACATTAAATACGTTGGCCGATGACATACCTTTCGCTGAATGGGTGCTCCAACCAGTCAATATTTCAGCAACCGGATTCAAGTAAGTAACGAAACCCGCAGAATCAGTGGTGATGACCGCATCACCAATAGAATGAAGAGTAACAATAGCACTCTCTTTTTCTCTAAAAAGATCATCTGCGTATTTTTGATTTCGAAAAAGTATTCGAATGATAAAGCCAATAAGAATAAGTGCAAATACAAATAAAGTAATATTGAAATACCCGCCAATGATCTTCTGATTTTTATAATATTCCAGATAGTGGCGTTGCAAGTCAGTGCTGGATTTTCGAATGTTACTTTGAAGTATATTATCAATTGAATAGTTCAACACTTCTCTTTTTTCAATCACTATTTCCGCGTGTTTCAATAAGTTTTCAAAACCCAGAGTCTTATTTATATTAGAACCATGTTCATAATTTTTAAGCGCATGCACTTGACCTAATAGTTTTTCTTTCTTGTTTTTATCTCGTGAAATATTCAAGACCATAATATGGTGCAACAAATTTTGCAGGCCAAACTTGTCAATTTCTATTGGGTTTTCCTGGTCTGATATAAGCTCATTTACACCGTGCGAAAAAATATTAAGTGAATTTTTAAACAGTGCATTATCCGTTTTAAAATCCTCAATAATTTCGCTTTTTTCTTCATAAGCGCTTACAAGCTTCCTCAGGTTATCTGATATTCGCAGAGACTCTTCTGCATATTTGGCAATGACGCTCCACTTGAGTTCATTAATGGATTCCTGCAACTGAATAATCGATTCATCAATGAGTGAATAATTGTGGTACAGTTGATACCTTGAAGACAATATATTACGGTCTAACATGGCGTCGTATTGTTTTATCTTTCGTAGATTGTCAATAATATTTGAATGGCTGCTATTTTCGAATGACTGGGTGTTAATAAACAATACGCTTACAGCGAAAATAATAGCTAGCCCAACCAACAAGATAAGTATTTTCTTACGCCTCACTGCAACTCATCCTTGTAATCGCCCGTAAGTGTAAGCAAAAATTTCACCATCAGGTTAACTTCACTGTCAGACGGTGTATTTCCAAGTTGGTAGCGTGACATGATTTTTACGGCTTGCTCAAGCGTTTTAGCTGACCCATCATGGAAGTAAGGTGGCGTATGTTCAATATTTCTTAAACTTGATACACGAAATACATAAAGATCTCGCTGTCTTCCAGTAATGTTATATCGCCCCTTGTCATATAAATCGACCTCACCACTGTCTTTGAAATAATTACCAAATATACCAAATTTTTCAAAAACATTACCACCGATATTGATACCTTGATGGCAGGCAATACAACCATGAGATTTGAATTCTTCATAACCCGCCTTTTCGTCGTCGGTAATTGCATCTTTTTCCCCAAGTAAATACCGGTCAAATCGGGAATTCGGTGTTGTTAATGTTTTTATATAATGAATTAATGCATCTATTATATATTCAGGCTTTATATCGTCATCGTACTCTTGACTAAACTCACTCACATACGAATCACTTTGTTTAATCTTTTTAACGACTGTTTCCCAGTTTGTATTCATCAACATTGGACTGGTGACGGATTCATCTATTTGTTCTTCAAATGAACTTATTCGTCCATTCCAATTCTGCCATCTGTTAAAAACACTGTTGAATATTGTTGGTGTATTAACGGCAATGGGTTGGTTACGCGTATTAAGGGAAAATTTGACACGACTTGCGCCGCCAGTCGCAGGATTGTGGCAACTAGCACAGGAAAGTTTGTTTTGGTCAGAGAGGTTTGTATCATAAAATAACCGCTTCCCCAATCTTGACTTCGCTTTGTCAATATTCGTTAGCTGGGGTATAGGCGATATAGGTTCACCTGTTAGTTTATAATTACTATCTTGGCTATATTGGCCTAAACTATCTGCTCCTGAACTAAATGAACCTGACTCATATGAATCTGAAGCATACGAATTAGTTAGAAGAATATTAAGAAAAACAATAACGACTGAAATTAACGCTGACGTAGAGAAGATAGGCTTCCCTGCAAGACACCGGGGAGTATTGGCCCATTTTCGAATATTTTTCAGGTGACAACATCTATCCACTTCTATTTACTTCTATCTACTTCGTCGTCATTATTATGCGTAATAGTCCACTATCTTCGGGATTTTCTGCCATGCTTTCTGCTGATTGACTCTAATTGGCGCTGATTTTCACCCCTCCCTTTTCCAATTTGTTCAATATATTACCATAAAGTTGGCACCTGATGTGCTATCGGTCTGATGTAACCAGCAGACAATACAATCAATATATATGCCTATAAAACAATTTGTTATGCGATATACCTAATATTTTTTTTACCTATAATGGATAAGAAAATAACAACAAAATATTAAGCGAGCATTTGCACACACTGTAATTTCTCCGAATTCGATAGAAAAATCAAAATTTCAATATTACTCATTGTAAATATCAGACCCTTATGCACTTCCTGGAGCAAACTAAACAGTTTAAGTAGTGATAGTTGGCGTCCTGGCGTGATAATAGATACAATCGTGAATTCTTTGCGCAAACCTTTTTAATACTAAGTGGACCTCTGATTAATTTTGAGACGAATGGATTAATCAGCGGTTCCTAAAAATTAATATTAATCAATTAATCAATTAATTAATCAAAAGTTTCATGTTGGAATCAAAAGTATATGTAGCTGAAAGCCCTATCCATGGCAAAGGACTTTTTGCTAGAAAGTTTATTCCGGCAGACTCAGTGATTGGCACAATTTTAGGTAAATATACAAAGACAGATGGCGAACATGTTCTATGGCTCAATGACATAACCGGCTTCCATGTTCTATGTCAATTTCGCTATATTAACCACAGTGATTCACCCAACGCTGTATATTACGATACTCTCGAAGTCTGCGCGGTTAAGGATATTTGCGCTGATGAAGAAATCACACATAATTACCAGGTATGCTAGTACTCTGTCAACGTCGAATCAGACACGGATAAAATTGAAAGCCTGTGAGATAAAAAATATCTCATCATCTTTGCATTGAGATCTTCGTGTACTATAGTTGATCGTATACTATAGTTGATAAAGTTAACAAATGTCAGTTTACCTTCATGAAGCAATACGCACTCATTATATTTCTACTGGTTATTAATACCACTTCAGCAAGTGCAACCAGTATATTGCCGGCACCAAAACAAATTTCCAAACACGTCTATGCCTGGATTGGCCCACACGGTGGCCCGTCAGTCGATAATAAGGGTTACCGTATGAATATGGGGTTTGTTGTCGGCGACAGTGCAGTCGCTGTGCTTGATACCGGCTTTTACCCTAAAATGGCAGAAGAAATGGTAACTCATATTCGAAATATCACAAAAAAACCAATCAAATATGCTATTAACACAAATTCACAACCAGACCGTTTTTTCGGCAACGAAGTATATAAAAAATTAGGCACCAGAATCATATCTCACCCGAGTGAAATCAAACGTATGCAGGAAAATACCAGCAACTATATGGCATTCATCGAAAACAGCATGAAATTCAAGGAAGGCAGCCTAAATTCGCCTGTGCTACCGGATTATCCAGTACAGGAAAACACAATAATAAATCTTGGGGGTAGCGTCACATTAGAAATCGATATGCACAAAGCGGCGCACACGCCTTCGCCGTTAATCGTGTATGTCCGCAGTGATAATGTCGTCTACGCTGGCGACATATTGTATTCTGGTCGTCTACTTGCGATTGTACCGGGTGGCAATATCAAACAATGGATGGAAACATTTAATTATTTGAAAAAATTTAAAAATGCCACTTTTATACCTGGCCATGGCGATCCAAAACCACTTGCGTTTTTTATCAAACCAACCTATGAATACCTGAAACTGCTTGATAGCTATATGAGCGCTAAAGTTGAAGAAGGAATCGACATGCAGGATGCCATTGACAAACTGGACCAGTCCGAATTTTCATATCTGGAAAACTTCAAAGACCTTTCTGGACGCAATGCTAACCGCGCCTACCAGGAAGCAGAAAACGCAGCATTTAACT
The DNA here is from genome assembly GCA_964632225.1 of uncultured Gammaproteobacteria bacterium. Taxonomy (GTDB): domain Bacteria; phylum Pseudomonadota; class Gammaproteobacteria; order SG8-11; family SG8-11; genus JAADIM01. The sequence goes on from CAZWBV010000064.1 coordinate 5,686, forward strand.
AATATCGTTTGTACACTAGGTTTGTGCACGCTAAGTGGATAAGAAAATGGATAAGGAGGTATTGCGGGAAAAGGTCCAAGACAATACAAACGCCGCAAACACGCCCGTTGCCACTGTTAAACCAATCGTCAGAAGCACTGGAATAGTTGCACTCGCCAATAATCCGAAGACCACTATAGTCGAAATAGCACATACTGACAACGCATGCAAAGTTTGATGATTATCAATTTTTTCTGATGGATACGAAAAAAACAAAGCATAATCCAGACTAATACCAACCACCAACAATAACGACATTAAATGAAATATATTCAACTTCTCTCCTAAAATCAACGGCACCGCGGATGCAACCAGTACAGCACAAACAACCGGAATCGAAACACGCATCATCCTGTTTAAATTACGCAACCCGATGGCCAGTACCAACACCATTAAACCACCCGCCCAAAAAATTCGAATCAGTGCTTCCTGCCGAAACTGGCTCACCAAGTCGCTGCTGGATTGTTTAATGTCCATAAAAAATACCCCTTCTACCGAAGCTTGTTGAAGACGCTGTGCCAGCTCATTTGGCTCTTCTATTCCGATAAGACGCACCAGGCCACTCACCCTGTTGTCTGTCTGATTTAACAAACCATGCAAGCGCGAAGCAAAACCGGAGGATTGTTGGAATTTTGCATACGTTAAAAGCGGCATCGATTTTGTATTTTCAATATCGATTAAAAATGGTTTAAAGATGTTACTTTTAAATGGTAACTCTTGTAGCGCCTCATTTAAGTTATTATTGATAAGTTTCTTGTCCGGCAAAAGTGCCTTCCTGGATTTTTGTTGCTGTTGACTGGGAAGGAGTTGCACAGCCATTTGTATTGCCCGCAACTCACCCTCTTTTATGGCTCGTTGTAATACAGGCAAAAGAATTTCTTGCTTAATCAACACACCCTCAAGATCATTTGCCTCTACTGTAACAAAGTAGCGTGGTTGATCGACTTTTAGAAGCTGTCGTAAGTGACGATCCTCATCTATTACCCGCTTTGGAATAGGCGAAAGTTCTGACAGATCTTCTGACCAATAGTCATCTGTCGTTAGCATGCCAATCAAAAACAATATAAATAGCAAGGATACAACAGCAACAATAAAGAGATTCGCTTTAATATCCAGTTTTCCTGTTACATGAAACAAACGAGGTGTATCCACCCCTTTAAAATTGAAACCGGAAAACAAACTTCGTGTCAAATAGGCAGCCGTAAACAAACCTACAATAGAAAAAACACCGAATTGTGCCAACCCAGGAAAATCACTGATCGCCATTGCGGCATAACCCAATATGGTCGTGATCATCCCTAAACGTAACGTTGGCCATATCCGCTGAATAGAGTGCGAAAGTAACTTTTCTTTATTCGCATGGCTAAGCACATGTATTGGATAATCAACCGCAACACCCAGTACAGTAATACCAAATGCCAGTGTGATACCATGAATACCGTCAAACAGAAATGAGACCACTGCCGTGGCAAACAGAATCGCGATAGCCAATGGCAAAACCATTAATAAAACATGTTTTCGGGAGCGATACACCCAAAATAAAAACCCCAGCATAAACACCGTTGCAATAATAGACAAACGTTTGCTCTCGGATCTTATTTTATCACGACTTTGAATAGCAATATTGGGGGAGCCGCTGAAGGCCAATTTTACATTTTTATCATCTGTAATTTGCGGTAGCAAATCTGTCAGATACGTCTTTACAGAAGATTGTGCGTCCAGGTCCAGCCCCGCTACTTTTGTTTCGGCAATAATAAAAGCGCGGTCTTGCGCTTCAGTCACCCAAACATCATTAAAATAATTCGGCGAGCTAAACTGCCCCGCCATGTTCTGTGCTACGCGAAGATAGCTTCCCGTTGGATCAGAAGGCAACCACTTTTTTACAAAAGGCGACATCGGTGAAGCAAGTTCATTCAATCTTTCTTCTAATTCATTTTTCAGCTTTTCCACAGAAAATGATTGTTTGTTAATGTGAGGGTCTAATAAATAACGGTATTTAATTAAAAATGCTTCATCTGCATCAGACAAAATATTCTCACCATTCAACACACTATTGAATCGGCCACTATCGCGCAACGCACTGGCAAATTTTTTACTTGCTTCAGCCAATGTGCCAGGTGATGCGCCCTCCAGAGCCAATAACCATATTCGTGCGGCCGGCGAATTTGCAGCATCTCGAGTGAACAAAGCAAACTGATTGTCATCAATTTGTGGCATAAAGATACTCATATCAGAACGCACGACGGTATTCACTAACACCTGATAACCTGCCAAGATAATAAGGCCTGACCACAACAATAACGTGATAAAATTATTGGAGTTCATCAACGACGATTATCACGAATGGACTTGTTTGAAGAGAAATTTTTTATAGGCTCAAGACTCATTTCTGACCAGTTTTCATCATCTTCATGAATTTCAATCTTTCTTATTAGACCAAGTTTTCCTTCAAATTTTATATTGTCAATATAGCCACCCAGATTATTATCACGCGGGCGTAATACCATTTTCCATGACGACACATCACCTGAAAATTCAATGCTGTAGTGGATATTGAGACTATCAAAATCACCGGACAAGATAGCACGTAAGGAATCAACAAACACTTGCAGCGCTGGCGCACCGTCCAACTTAACTAACTTAGTTTCACCATTACGAAGTATGCTAACAATGTTACCTTTAATTTTAATACACAGCACCTCAGGTGTTTTTTGTTCCCGAATAACGGTATCAGGTGGCCTATAACGTAACACGCCTGACAGGATCATCGAATCATCAAGAAAACCAGAGTATTTTTTCTCTATGTATTGCACATCATTAAGCGCTTGAGCAGCTATTTTTTCAAATACGGTCTTGATATCAGTGCCATCTGCCTTTAGCTGAAGAACGGGCAAGCTGAATAACAACAGTAAAAAGCCAAATTGCGCACCGCTCATTCTAAAATAACGGCACGCATTTATTATTTTGAAAAACGAAAAAAATTTATATAACGTCATAACCACCATTGCCGGGTGAGTTGCCGATAATCAACTTGCCTCAAATCACGTATGAACTGAATAAAACTGCGATCAACATGATCTTTCATCAACACTTTTCTTACAATAAATTCTACAATAAACATTAGCCCAATCAGCATGTAAACCACGAAATTAGTGAACAATGACCAGTCTTCAATTGACGCATAAGCCGATAGCAACCCAGACACCAGTGCTATTAAAAGAAAAAAACATGCCCACGCCCATGTCACCCAACGACAATAATCCATAACTTCATCTGCAACATCAGATTTCATGAGTTGAGTGATACGGCCAATTAGTGGCACCGCGTCTCCAAATAAGGTGGATATAAAAATTAAAAAGAACAACAAATTAGTAATGACAGGTTGAGCAAAAAGCAAGTTTTCAGTCTGGTGGCTGGCGAGCCAAAGTATCAATATGGAATACGACATCGATGTACCGGTAAACCATCTCGAACAACGCGTTTTTATTAAATAATAAGGTAGTGGTAAAGCAAAAAGAAAGGCGAGAAAATAGACGGCCCAAACCGCATGGTCAAAATATATACTTAGATACACAACGATTGGGTAAGAACACAGGATTAAGGTTATCAGTACTGGCATGGTTTACGCTTCAGCCGCTACGACTTACCTCGACATGCTTGGTTAGCGCACGTAAGGAAGAAAACATTTGTTGATTATTCTGGCCGTCTGATTTTATTTGAAATCCGTATCGTTTTGAAATCGCTAATGACAATTCCAATGCATCAATCGAATCCAGACCCAAACCTTCTCGAAACAGTGCAGCTTCCGGATCTATATCGCAGGCCGCCAGGCTCTCAATATTCAGGTTTTCAATAATAAGTTCTGCGATTTCTTGTTCCAGTGGTGTCAACAATTAAAACTCCAAAAAAACAATACCAATTTTACCCAATATCTCGCTAATAAGTGCCCAAACATAGAAATGATTTACATTAATTTCCATGCAATAATAGCAGCTAATTACGACTAAAACACTATGCAATAATTTTGAAAATTTACTTTATACCGTTACGTTAAACCTAAATAAATCAGTTGAATCTACTGCGGGCGACTCTAATTATGCCAAGCCATGCACCTTACTGCATAGAATATCATCCTGTGGATGCCCTGGAAAATTTGCGCAAAAATGAACAAATTTTTGCCATTATTCGCTCAGGCCAACAAGCCGTAGTGAACTCCGATAATCCACTTGATTTTGAATTTCCCTTACCCTCAATAGGCACAGATCTCATCGAAGTATGGCGCAGCGAAAGACCCATGACCAGCGGCTCTTTTGAAAAAGTTAACTATAAACACAGTGATACGTTTATATTTGGTAATTTATTGCTCGATGAATCAGCCTATGAAAACCTGGCTTTAGCCACTAAATCTGCTTACCAGCGAATACACGATACGCTGGAAACCACGGGTTTTCCGTCATTATTACGTATGTGGAACCTGTTTCCGGATATCAATAAAAAAGACCAGGCACTGGAACGTTATCGCTCATTCTGCATGGGCCGACACCAGGCCTTATCATCGTGGCATTTCCTGGAAGAACAACTTCCCGCCGCAAGCGCAATCGGTGGCCGTGAAGGGGGCCTGTTAATTTATTTTTTGGCGGCACGCCAGCCAGGTATTCAGATCGAAAATCCACGACAAGTCAGCGCATTCCATTACCCTTCCCATTATGGGCCTAAAAGCCCGAGTTTTTCGCGTGCGACGCTCAAGAATTGGGGGAAAAACCAGCACTTGTATATTTCAGGTACAGCCAGTGTCGTCGGACATGAAACCCGCCATGCAGGTGACTACGCTGCACAACTGGAAGAAATATTAACAAATATTAACACTGTAATTGACCAGGCTAATACGATGTATGCGTTACCTTGCGCTGATTTTACGGAGTTAGAAGCTATTCGAGTATACATCCGTCACCCCGAACAGGCTGACCCTATCCTTGATTCCTTACTATCCCGATGTGGGAAT
>CAZWBV010000065.1:0-10662 GCA_964632225.1 uncultured Gammaproteobacteria bacterium
GAAGCAGTCTTTCTTAGAAGCTTTTTTACTGCATTCAAGCCCTCATTAGTAATCACCGTTTGCCATGTGTTGTCACCTATGCGATTGGCAAAGCTGTCCAGCACTCTTCTTGTTCGATTCAGTGCTTTTTTCTCGCACTGGGAAACAAAGGTGACCATCATTTGGCGTTACCTTTGGTTTTTTCTATGCGCTTTTTTTTGTTCGGTGGCAAGTAGTTCTCAGAGCTAATCACTTTTCTACCCGTTTTTGTTTCAAGTTCTTTACGTGCGTTTTTGGCCACATTGCCGCCGGTTTTTGCGGCATCTTTTTTTTCATCCAGGCTGGTGGCGCTTTCACTTTCTGCAATTTGGCGGGTGGACAACTCTGCCAGGGCGGTAAAAATCAACTCGGCTTCACGCATGTGGTCGCGTAAATTCTGGCTTTTTAACCCTTTTAGTGTCTTATGGTCTTTTACGCTTACCCCGGTCCATTCCTGGTGAATGATATTGGTGAGGATGGCGAATTCCTCGCCTTGTTTGATACTGTGGTCGCTCCAAGAATCGGTCACTTTATTGCGGCTCGGTGTTTTCAAGAGAGCTGACCCGGCAGGCGTTGTTGTATCCATTTTTCGCTGCGACCATGCTTTTGCCAGGTTTCTCTGGCACGATCAAGAGACCTCGCCGGGTCAGCCATTTCCTGCATGCGTTCGTAACCGACCTTTGCTAGCCATAGTTTGATCGGTTCGGCTTTGGGACTGGGTACGGTTTGCACCAGACGGAGCAGGGTTTCGGCTGTGGCGACATCGGTAAGTCGCTGTTTCCCATCGCTTGCTGTCATTTTCAACTGGTTACAATTTGTAACCAGTTGGCTTCCTTCCTTGCCCAGTCTGTTTTTTAGTACCTTCCAGTAATTCCTGGCTGCCTGGTGATCGACCTGTTGCGTTAATACCTGTACGATATCAACCACTGAAAACCACCAGATTTCAATCTCTTCGTCATATACTCGTCGAATCTGGTAATCCTCGAATAAGGTCATGTCAGTTTTCATTTAATATCCCTGGAAATTAATTTAATTACCGCGCTGTAATATCTGGCGATCATTCTACTGCATCACTTTTGGTTTCGTGATGTTTTAGCGCAATCGCTTTTATTTGATTAAACATAAAATCCAATGCCTTGTGATCAGTAAACGCTTGCAAACATTGTTGACGAAATTCCTGTTCGGTGGCTTGTTCTTTTGCGCAGATAAATGCCCAGGGAAGAACCAGCGTGTCTTTTACCAGGTCGGCGACGTCGAAAACCAATGCGCCTCTGCGGGTTTTTCCATGCATGACAGCAAAGCCATGCGGAATACCCAAGACCCATAGCGTGGAGGCCGCCAGACCATAGGCCAGGTAATTGCCGTGGTTTAAAAATGCGTTAGCAATATCAACGGACTCTCTTTCACGAACAAAATCTTTTTTCTTTGTTCTGTTCGCTGCTATTTTATAAAGACGTTTGGTAAATTCAGCTTCGATCTGTAATAGTTTGCTTACCTTTGGGGCTTGCGCGATTCGCGCACATGTGTTGTTTAGTGCAGTAGAAATATCTTCATCACCAAGATTAAAACCTTCTGTTATCAAGTTACGGTCTTTTGCCCAAACAGTTTGCATAAACTGTATACGAGCCATTTGCAGTTGCTTGGCGGCCTCAAGCCTTTTTTGCTCGTCGAACCAAAAAGACATCCATCCTTGAATATATTCAGTGGGTCGATATTCACTCTGCGGTGACAACCATTCAATTTCGCTGGCCGCTAACAACGGTGTACCACCGCCACCGCAAAAACCGACCAGGACACCCGCAGACGCCAGCATTCGAAATGCGGCCTGGGTTATCGATGTGCCTGTACCTAAAAGAATGACGGTTGTATTGGCGATAGGAATATTCCAGTACTGACATTCTTTTTTTTCCTCAGTCAGATAAAGTACGCGCCCATCTTTTTGCATTACACGGCACATTTCCAGATAATAAATATTGGCGCGCTTGGAATGCAGGATTGCTTTCAGGTCTGTTAATTGCTCCATGTTTGCCTCTCAGTTAAATTAAACGTCATATTTACACACCCACTCCCTCATTTCATGAGGTTGTGAATTATTTTCGCCACCCCAATGCGCCAGATATAATATAGGTATTGCTGCTTGGGTAATACGCAGTCAATCGTTTGCTGATGTTGGCCAATTGTTCTTTAATAAGCTCGTTGTTAAGGGTGCCTTGCGAGGCGACATTTTGAGGCGATAACGCATCCAGTAGTTCGCGTAGATCCTCTTCTGCGCCTTGCTCTATTGCAACTGAAAAAGCGAGGCATAAATCGGATAATTCTCCCCCCGCATTACTAAGGCAAATGTCATTTACTGTGCCTTCTATTGCTTCATTTGACGTTGTGCCCTCTTGGTTGGATGTGGCACCGCCTACACTGATAATAACAGTGGCCGATTCAGTTAAATTCGCATCATTAATCACCGCATAATTAAACATGTCCACGCCAACAAAATCGGTGTTTGGTTGATAGCTTATACAACGCTGCGTATTATCAATGCAGACTTCTGCGGTTGCTGTGCCATTGGCAGGTTGGGCAGGAATAGTTAGCACGGGTGTCGCAAGGCTATGGGGCAATGGCATTCACTTTAGCAGTTTCAACGTAAAATATTGTTTTTTCGATACCTGAAATCAATCACTTGTGCGTAGTTATCAGCAAATTTTTGTCCGAATTTAGCTAAAGTGAATGCCATTGGGGGGGGGCACATACGGACAGGGGGACGAAATCTTTTATTTTCGGTGTATTTTTTGGGGAATTTTGCTAATGAGTTGAGCTTATCCTCAATACTATCGATATAACTATCTGCTTGGGTAACGTCCCATTTTTTGTAGCCGTATACCCAGATATTGATTAAGTCCTCTTCTGCTAGAGGTAATTTATTTATTTCTAACATCTATCCCCATTTTTTTTCTTGCTTTGTTTTTAATGTCTGGCATATCCAGTGGTGACGGTTCTCCACTTTCAAAACCTTCTGTAATTGCTTTCTGTAAAATCTGTGACTTTATTTTCTGATATTCTTTTGATGACAATAATACACCTTTTTCTTTGCCGTTTCGTGTGATTGAAACAGGTTCGGTTTGGGCTTCCATAAGGAGATCGCCAAAATTATTCTGAGCTTCTGTTGCGGTGAAGATTTTCATAATATATACCTCGTATTGGCTAAGTTAGCTATATTAGCTACAATATACCATATCGGATAAATCAAGTGAAAACATTAATCTTAGTGAAATAGGTAAGAAAAACCATCATTTGAAACAGAAGTGATAATCCTAAATAAATCAGTTGGATCTACTGCGGACGTCTAATGCACTGAACCTAAAGTATTTTTATCAAATTTTAGACTCACCCGTAGAGTGACTACGTGATCGCCTAAAATTCGAGAAAAATACTTTATCTTCAGCGCCTTAGTCGCCCTCGTTACGATCCAACTGATTTATTTAGGATAATAGTGTTTCAAAAACCTGGCCGGGGGACACCGAGGAGTTAAGGACTTAACAGGGAAGTCACACCGTTATACAATAAGTCCGAGAATATTTATTAATCAACAAGTTATAAGGGCGACAAAGTTTGCCCTTTTGATCCACTTCCACCATAAAACACCATGTTACGAGCGAATGGCTCTCTTACTCCTAGACTTATGTATACCGGTGCCCTCTACAAAGCTACCTATTCGGCAGTGAACTTCTCTTTTCTATAGAACACCAGGCCGACACGTCGTATATGTTCAAGCAAATCCACATTCTTTATTTGATGAAACAAGCTGAGGTCTATTTTGTAAGATAGTAGTAAATCATCCAGTTTATTTTCGATGGCAAGCAACTCCGAAGCTCGCATTGCTTTCCCAAAAATACTAAGATCTATATCAGAGCCGTCACGGTAATTCCCTTTGGCGCAGGACCCGTAGAGACAGACCTTGTCAATCTTCGGGTAATTCTCAAATATCAGATTAATTTTCTTTATGGTTTCAGATGACAAGCCTGTCGATGTCAGTTTATTTTGCATCGGACAGTTGCTGCATCACTTTTTCGAATTCGAGAAACAAAGAATAATAATTTGTGGTAGTCAACCGGATTACTTCGGCTACCGTTATTTCATCATAAGTATGTAGCGCCTTGTTACGAGTGACGATCATATTCATCCAATTTTCGCCATCGGCAATCATGTTTTTCTGGAATGCTTCTCTGGTTGCATCCCGCGAACCCATGATGCGAGTATTGCCCTGATAGATAAAATAGTCCTTCATTATACATTCCAGGCCAACTCATGTGTAAACTCAAATGCCTTCACAAAGCCTTGTTTTTCCAAATTGGAAAGTTCCCGTTGGCTCTGTAATTCGATCGCCTCTGTTAGTTGGAGCAAAGCTTGACTAAAGTTTTCAAAACGTTGTTTCCAACGAATATCTGGTTCAGCCATATTATTCTTCCTGTTAGGTATGTTTTACCAATTATAAATGCAACCCAGGTTAATTATCACTCTCAATTAATGCCTGCACAACACTGGTCCAGGCTTTGGCAATATTTTCGTGATTATAACCTCCACCACCCATTGCCAGTAAACGACCTTTACACATTTTATTTGCAATTTCACATAAGGATGCAGCTGCATGGGCGTGCGATTTTTGTGAAAATTTTAAATGTGTAATCGGGTCACCCGCCAGACTATCTGCGCCACATTGCAACAAAATGAAATCCACATTATTCTTTTGCAGAAAAGCTTCAACTTTCGACCAAACTTTAAAAAAAATATCATCGTTGGCATCGGGCGACACCGGTATATTGAGCTTGGTTCCTGTTGCCTTACCGAGCCCTGTTTCGGTCGACTTTCCGGTACCCGGATACAGGTACTGCCCGTCCTCATGAATATCGATAAAGATGAGGTCCGGATCGTCTTCAAAACTGTAAAATACGCCGTCGCCATGATGCGCATCGATATCGATATAGGCAATACGTTTTACACCATATTGATTCCGCAGTACTTCGATCGCAACACCGCAATCATTGAACACACAAAATCCCGCAGCCGTATCCCGACGCGCATGATGCAGGCCGGCTATGGGAATAAAGGCATGTTTGTATTTTTCAGCCATGATGACCTGAATAGCATCGACCACAGAACCGACAACATAGGCGGCAGCGTCATACACACCTGTGAATGCCGGTGTATCACCCGCATCAAGATATCCCTCGCCACTAAGCGAGGATGCCTTAACCAGTTCTACGTAGTCGTGGGTATGAAATGTTTCAAGGATGTTTTGACTTGCTTTTACAGGTGAACGAATCGCAGCACGTTTATCCAAACCCAGTCGTTGTGCCTCGTCCCAAAATGAATACATGCGTTGCGGGCCAAACGGATGATCATTCCCAAAACCATAACGAGCAAGTTCTTCACCAACATAGAGACACGTGTTTCGGTCCATCCATAGCCCCTTTTTACGGCATATCGTCTATTTCAGTGCCTTCTTTCTTCACTGCCATCAAATCTTCTTTGCTAATACCTAACGCAACCGCTGTGGAAGAGGCAACGTAAATAGATGAATAAGTACCCACAATCACACCAGTAATCAATGCGACCGCAAAGTTATGAATTAATTCACCGCCGAGGAGAACTAACGCAATCAATACAATCATTGTTGTAAAGGAGGTCATCAGTGTACGTGATAAGGTTTGATTCAATGACGCGTTCACTATATCTATGGTGGTACCTTTACGCATTTTACGAAAATTTTCGCGAATTCGATCAAAAACAACAATCGTGTCGTTTAGCGAATAACCAATAACGGCAAGAATAGCGGCTAATACGGTTAAATCGAAGTCCAGTTTCAATATCGAAAATATCCCCAAGGTAATGAGAACATCGTGCAATACCGCAATGACCGAACCGACGGCAAACCTGTATTCAAAGCGGATAGCGACATAAATCAGTATACCAATCAATGCGTATAGCATGGCCAACCCACCATCCTCAGCCAGTTCATCACCAATTTGAGGTCCAACAAACTCGACACGTCTAATCTGTACATTGCAATCTGCAGACCCACTTGCACCCTCAATTGAACATTGCTGCAAACCATCCAACGCACTTTCCACTAACACTTCGTTATAAGGTGCGCGCAAGGTCTTGATCATGCCCTCGCTGAGTTTGGCACTGCTCAAACCTTCCTTTGGTGCTAACCGTATTAACACATCCCGTGTTGTTCCAAAGTTTTGAATAACAAAGTCACCGAGGCCACTTTTTTGCAACTGATCACGGACGCCATTAAGGTCTGCAGCTTGCTTAAAACGCACTTCTACCAGGGTACCACCGGTAAAATCCAGACCAAAATTTAAACCTTGAAAACTCAGGGAAAAAACACTAGCCAACACCAGCACGACAGATCCGACCATAGCCAGATTTCGTTTTCCCATGAAATCAAAATTTGTTTGTTTCTTAAATATTTGCATTTCGACTCTCTTGCTCTATCGCAATTTATGAAGCTTTATTTGTTACTGAGTTTGTTGCCCGATTTTTTTTTATGTGTTTTTTTCATGAACTTTGTTTTGTATAAATTTGTTTTGTATATATAAGTTTTCATATAGATAAGCCAGTTATTTTTTTCCTACCATACGCCAGATTAACGACACCGCGTGTCACCACAATAGCCGTAAACATAGATGTCAAAATACCTATAGATAAGGTAATCGCAAACCCCTTTATTGGCCCTGTACCAAAACTAAAAAGTACCAACGCAGCAATGAGCGTGGTGATATTTGCGTCTGCAATGGTTGAAAACGCTTTTTCATATCCAGCGTGAATACTGGCCTGCGGTGAGTTGCCATTACGCAATTCCTCGCGTATTCGTTCGAATATAAGGACATTGGCATCCACTGCCATACCGACTGTTAATACAATACCCGCTATACCTGGCAACGTCAGCGTTGCCTGCAGCAAAGACAATACGGCAAAGATAATGACCAAATTTAGCGCTAATGCCAAATTTGCGATAAGACCAAATGCACGATACCAAACAGCCATAAAAATAAGCACAATGATAAAGCCGACCTCGACAGACAATTTACCCTGATCTATATTTTGTTGTCCCAGGCTGGGGCCCACGGTACGTTCTTCAACGATTTCAACCGGCGCTGCCAGCGCACCTGCTCTTAGCAGCAATGCGAGCATGCGTGCTTCTTCTGTACTGTCCAGGCCGGTTGTTTGAAAACGGCTACTAAACGTATCCCGAATGGTGGCAACATTAATCACTTCTTCAATGACTTTCTTTCTTTTCACCGGTTTGCCATCGACGATACGCGTCTCAACAATGTTTTCGATAAACACCACCGCCATCGGTTGCCCGATATTTTCTTTGGTAATTTTCCCCATTTTACGTGCGCCTTTACCATCCAGGTTCACGAACACCGCTGGGCTGCCATTTTGTTGGTCAAGCCCGGAAGCGGCATGGGTCACCTGATCCCCAGTCACGATGACACTGCGTTTAAGTAAAATCGGATTACCATCGCGTTCGTAGTATAAGCGCGCACCTGCCGGCACTCTGCCATTGACCGCAGCCTGAACATCATGTTCTGCATCAACCAATCGATATTCCAGAGTTGCTGTTGCGCCCAGAATCTCTTTAGCTTTACCTGTGTCTTGTACACCGGGCAACTGCACCACAATACGGTCCAGACCTTGTTGTTGTACAATCGGCTCGGATACACCCAGTTCATTGACCCGATTGCGTAAAGTGGTAATATTTTGTTTCAGTGCAAAACTTTTTGTTTCTCGAATGTCTTTTTCACTTAAGTTAATAAGTAAAAAATATTGATCACCTACAACGTCTTCATTTAATTCCAGATTAGCGTATTCACCCGCAACTGACGCACGTGCACGGTTTACAGTATCTTGATCCCGAAAACGTATTGACACAATCGCTGGCTTGTCTTCTGTCGCAGCCCTTTTGTCAATCACGACGTAACGAATTTTATTTTCACGCAATAATGCACGTATATCGCTTGAATACCGTGATATGGCCGCATCAAGTGCGGCATCCATATCAACCTGCATTAGAAAATGCACACCACCACGCAAATCCAAACCCAGGAACATCGGCAAAGCCCCCAGCGATCTCAACCATTGAGGCGTTGCAGGCGCAAGATTAAGCGCAACTGTAAAACGCTTTTTGGACTGATCAAATTCTGCTATGATGACATCTTTTGCTTTTAATTGTGTATCTGTGTCACTAAAACGAATCAACAAACTATCATTGGTAAAAGCCAAGGATTTATAAGATAAATTGTGACGTTTTAATAATGCGTCAACATCATCTTGCGTCGAGGCATCGACCTTCGCACTGCGCGTCGATGTCACTTGCACAGCGGGGTCGTTACCAAACATATTTGGCAATGAATATAAAGCGCCAAGAACCACTACGCAAATGATAAGAAGGTACTTCCACGAAGGATATTGATTCATAATTAATGATTACCGGATAATTAGTCTTTAGATACTTTTTCTTTACTAGTCGCTATCTTTTTGTTGTCATTATTTTTTGATTTCGATTTCAATGTGCCTTTAGGCATGATAGAAGTCACCGCCTGACGCTGAACTTTTATAACTATATTGTTGGCTATTTCTAATGAAATGAAACTTTCTTCGATTTCAGTAATTTTGCCGAGCAAACCACCATTCGTTAGAACTTCATCACCCTTGGCTAGCGCCGCGACCATTTGTTTATGTTCTTTTGCGCGTTTTGTTTGTGGTCGGATCAATAAAAACCAGAATAAAATGAAGATGATAATCAGGGGCAGCATCCCGGTTAATAAATTTTGTTCTTGCGCCGCCCCTTCAGCGAGGGCGTCATTTATAAAAAAACTCATTTTGTAGTCCTTATCTTAAAATTATAATAAGTGCGTTGTTTACTAATCGAGTTACTAATACCCTAGATTCAACAGATTTGATTACAAATCCCTCAGCACATTCAACGCGGCACATTATTGCATAATTGGCACTTGTTGTGCTCTTTTTGCATAAAACTCAGCGACAAAATCCTCGAATTGACCCGCCAAAATCGACTCTCGCAGGTTTTGCATTAAAGTTTGGTAATAAAAAATATTATGTATAGTATTTAGCCGGGCACCGAGAATTTCACCTATCTGCTGCAAATGGCGTAAATATGAACGACTGTAATGTTGGCATGTATAACAACCACACGACGTGTCCAATGGCGCGATATCATCACGATACTGGCTATTTCGAATACGAATAACACCTTGATGCACAAATAAGTGGCCATTGCGCGCATTTCTTGTCGGCATAACACAATCAAACATATCAATGCCTCTGCGAACTGATTCCACAATATCTTCAGGGGTACCAACACCCATTAAATAACGTGGTTTTTCCTGCGGCATCGCGGGTGTCACATGCGACATTATTCGCAGCATGTCTTCTTTTGGCTCACCTACCGACAAGCCACCTATCGCGTAGCCGTCAAAGCCTATATCGACCAAGCCGTTAAGTGACTGTTCACGCAATGTCTCGTACATGCCGCCCTGAATAATGCCGAACAACGCGGCAGCACTATTACCGTGCGCTTCCTTGCTGCGCGCGGCCCAGCGCAAAGAAAGCGCGCACGAGTCTTTCGTTTGCTTTTCGCTAGCGGGATGGGGGGTGCATTCATCGAAAATCATTACAATGTCTGCACCCAATGCACGCTGCACAGCCATAGATTCTTCTGGTCCCAGAAAAACGTTATCGCCATTCACTGGCGATTGAAACATAACGCCTTTTTCAGAAATTTTACGGAGTTCACCCAGACTATAGACCTGGAATCCGCCCGAATCAGTCAATATGGGTCCATGCCAATGCATAAAATCATGTAAATCACCGTGTTTAGCGATGATTTCGGTGCCTGGTCGCAACATTAAATGAAAGGTATTACCCAAAATAATCTGCGCACCGCTTTGGGTGACCTCTTCGGGTGTCATCGCCTTGACCGCGCCATAGGTTCCGACGGGCATAAAAGCCGGTGTATCCACCACGCCGCGATCAAAAACCAAACGTCCGCGCCGCGCGAGACTGTCCTTTGCCAATAACTCAAATTTCATAAAATGCTAAAACCTTAGTCTCTCCTAATCGTTTTGCTTTATGTCACATCTTTTCTGTGATTTTCTATGAACATAGCATCACCGTAGCTATAAAAACGATAACTTTTTTCGACCGCGTACCGATAGGCGCTCATAACATGCCCATACCCACCAAAAGCGCACACCAGCATTAACAACGTTGATTGCGGTAGATGAAAGTTTGTCACCAGCGCGTCGACGCTTTTAAATTGATAACCGGGGTAAATAAACAAATCCGTGTTACCACGAAAAGGCATCATCGTACCATGTTGCGACGCGGCCTCGAGACTGCGTACACTGGTGGTGCCAACCGCGATCACCCGCCCGCCACGTTCTTTTGTTGCCCTGATTTGACGACAGACTTTCGGTGAAACGTCGACATATTCTTTGTGCATTTTATGATCGACCAGTTCGTCACAACGCGGGGATTGAAATGTTCCGGCACCCACGTGCAACGTGACATTGGCTATTTCTACACCAAGCCGATCTATTTGCTGCAATAACGGCA